>JAAZLX010000072.1 GCA_012799095.1 Tissierellia bacterium | reverse complement strand
GTCGGATTAGATACAAATTCATCCAATGTTTGATTTACATCTATCAGATCGTTCGAACTCAATGCATAACTTTGAGTGCTGACACCAAGCATCATAATGAGTAATGCTATCACTAATATGCTTGTCTTCATTTTTGTAAACATTTTTCATCCCTTCATTCATTAACAGTAAATGACATTATTTTCCCATCCTCGATATAACTATATCCAATAATCTTGAGTTTATCAACCCAAATTTAATATTCACATTACGCACTACATTATTTTAATAATGTTATCTTTGATAATAATTCCGGCCATACACATACCCTCTTTCTTACTTGCGTTTAGCTTCTAGCATCTTTATTATCATCGATGTTTCTTGGCTTGATGGTTTGGGTGGATACTCGCGCCCTGCTCTATACTGCGTCTCAAGCGCGAGATAATTGACCATTTCGTAATTCTGCTTCTATTACTAGTAAATGATTAATTACTTCCGTTCCATCGTATTGATCGATTTCAGGTAAATGCTCTTCGTAAGGTTGTTGATCTTCTAATGACTGATCATCCGTGTTGGCAAATGATACTCCCGTCAAATTAAGTGTTACACTTAATTTGACAAACCATCATTTTAAAAAGTGGAATACTATATTGTTAATCTGGATTCGTAATATTAAAAATTAATGGACTAAACCATGAATCCTATTTCCGAAATTATGCCTGTAAGTATAGTATAAACAAATCACAGAAATACAAATGTTTAATATGAGCGCAACCCAATAAGAGTAAGGATGATGTAGCCATTGATATCCAAAGCCTGCCATGGGATGGATGCTCAGGAAGGATGTGAAACTCCAAAGAAATTTACTTAATATAATAAAGATCAATACGGCAAAAGGCTTCAAATGGGTCGATACCATAGCTAGAAGTCCAGCTTGTGCCAGGAAAAAGAACCATTGTAATAGAATTTGTCGGACAACGACGTGAGTAATGGATCGATCAATCGAACCAGTGACTACGTGCCTGATGGAGCTCTGCCAGTTTATAGGATCAATATATTGTGTAATATAAAGTCGTTCAAGCCAGGGGATGATCGTAAAGATAAAGGAAGCGAAGAAAATCCAAAGTACAATATATCTCCACATATCTTTTTTCCCATGAAGGGTAGATTTAAAAATATGAGCACTGCTAGGATCTAGATAATAACCAAAGGCAAAGAACAAAAACAACGAGAACAATGAAGACTGCAATAAAGCTCTCATCAAGCGAAAACGATTGGCTCCGGTCATCAAGAATACTTTGGTGCTCAAAGGATCGATAAGAACATCCTCCTGCGTACTTTGCGCTTGAAGAGCCCTCTCATAAAACAGATGCCACGCTTCTCGAATGAGTTTGGATTCATGGAGTTTTTGGTAGTCACTCGCTTCTTCCTTGTTCAAATAACTTTGCAAAAGCTTTTCTCTTAATCGGTTATAATTTTGTTCTTCTAATTCAATTTCTTCATTCTTTTGCTGAATCTGATCCCATTTATCTAGGTTCATAGTTCCACCGTACTGAAGAAAGTATTGAGATATATATTTTTCACCGATGGATTTCTCATATTGAAAAGACATCATTTGAAATCCCCAATACACGATGCTTATCAAAATGATGATGACCGCACCGCGCTGTATCAACCAATAATAGCTTGTTTGAAGTTTCCATCCCAATCTGGGGATCGTCACAAACGGTTTCCATTGATTTCCATAAATGAAGGAGGACCTTTGGACAAAAAGTGCCAAAATCAGTAAAGCAAGACATAGTGCAACACTAATCACAGCTGAGTTCAATGGATATCCTCCTACTACACTCCAATCACCGGAAAGTAAAGATTCCGGGAGATATGCAATGCCATAGAGATTGAGTAATCTTAGAAAGCCGACAGGAGATCGTATAGAGATGAAGAAGGCCATCCCGTAGGACAAGAGCCCCAGTATCATAAGTAAAAGACTTGCCAGAACAATACTTCGCAATCTTTTAATGCAAAATATAAAAGTTGCGGCTAAACCTAGCCCACTTAAAAATCGCAAACAGAACCAAAATAAAACCAATTGATGGTTAGTAAACACTACTTTCAAATGATTGAATTGATAAATCCATGCTGCTAAATAGCTATTATTACTGTAGCTCAACTTACTCCATAAAAAAGTAGGTCCATTTAACAGAATAAACCCAAGGAAAGATAAAACAAGAAATAGAGAGAATCTTGAAATATGAATTGGTCTTTCTTCGACGGGCAAACTTTTCATAAATTCTTCTGCCTTAGCATCACCCATTTCTAAGAATAAAAAGTAGATCAAGAAAAATAACCATAGAATCCAAAGAATATCTGTGATTCTTGTTTTTAGAATGGTTTCAGTCTGAAGGGTCGATTCCGGCTTTGAGGAATGGATCAATTCTTCTAAAATCCTTATTTCTTTCGCAAAAATCTTCTCAGATAGTGGGGTCTGAAAAATGGAAATACCCTGTTTTTCTTGAATCGCTTTTAATTTTTTTTCCCAAGTGCTTTTGTTGTTATCCAAGTGTTCTTTTCGCTCAACAGCCTTCATCAATTGCTGACTGACTTGAGAAACTTTCAAATCTTTAAGATAACTAGGCATACTTGGTTTTTCAATCAATTTGTCAGGACTATTGAGCTGTTGAAAAATCTCATCCCTTAACTCTTGTAGCTCTTCCCTGGATAATTCTGATAAGCGATGAATGTTCGTTTCTTCTACATTTGTCGTGAATAGAAAGGCAAAAGCGATTCCCGAAATGAATAAGAGGAGCAACATCACATAGACCATGCGATGTGAAACAAATCGATTCCATTCAGCGCGAAACATGTTCAATCCACTCTATGTAGGCATCATCCAAGTTTGCCTGAACGGGTTTCCAAGAAGAATTTGTTTTATGGGAAAGAAATCTTATTTGAACATCACTGGAAGAAATCAGGGAGTCCAGGACGATCATATCGGGGTCGATTTTTGCAATTTCTTCAGGTGTAGTATTTGCGGTGTAAACCTTTGTTTCTTCGATAAGCTGGACTTGAGTCGCGTGATGAATCAAGCTTCCCTGCTTAATGAACAAGATGTTTTCAGCCAATCGTTGTAGGTCCGACATCATGTGAGTTGCAATAATGACAATTGCTCCTGCTGCCTGTTCTCCGATGAGAGCACGCAAATTTTTCCGTTCAGAAGGATCCAAGCCTACGGTGGGTTCATCCAGAATTAAAATATCCGGTTGATCTAAAAAGGCTTGCGCCAAAAGAGCTCGTTGTCGAAATCCCCCTGATAAATCACTCATTCTTTTCGTTGCAACAGTAGAAAGACGGAATTCGTCGATGACTCGGTGAACTTGTTGATCAATTACTTTTCCGGAAAATCCTTTTAGTGCTGCCATGTAATTTAAGAAGGACCTGACACTCAACCGAAGGGATATTTCTTGATGTTGGGGCATGTAGCCAATTTTTTGTCGATAAGCCGACCCCGTGAAAAAGATGTCTTTATCATTGAAGAAAATATATCCTTGATCGGGTCCATGAATGGTTGCAATCATTTTGAGGAGTGTGCTCTTACCGGCACCATTAGGACCGATCAGTCCATAAATACCTGGTTCAAAGATAAAATTCACACCCTGCAAAGCGATATGATTGCCATAGGATTTTTGAATATTCTTGAGTTCTAATCGGTTCATGGTTCATCCCCAATTGGATAAATCTTAAATTGATTGTTTGTATCGTGATATGTAAGAAAATGTCCACAGCAAAAGCCTTTGACTACGAAGTCTGTTTCTATAAAGAAATCTGCACATTTTACGCCTGAGTAATCGTATACATTGACAGTTCTTTGTTCCTCTTCATCCAAAGTAACTAAGTATTGATGGGTGGTAATGATACGATCATCGGTCAGGTAAACAGAACCGGCATTGTTTTCTAGAATCAACGATGCGCCCTCTCTTGGATAAAATACAATTGAAAAAGCTTCTTTTAATGTGTAATCAATAGTTTCGTCTCGAACAACACTTGCCCAATTGCCGTTTTTGATCTTATAAACACCAACGGTTTGTATATCTGTTTTACCAAATTCTTTCGTTTTGACATCATAGAATTCAATAGGGTGGTTTATTAAATCCATACTATCATCTTGAATAAAATACAATCGGTCTCCGTCAGGATTCAATCGATCGACTTTACCAGGGAATACTATTTTTTCAATCGTTTTCCCCTGTAGGGAAATTCGTTTTACTTCGGTTTGCTCAAAAGACTCTTGAACTTCTATAACATAAATGGATCCTTTTAGCTGAACGACCCCGTCCATCAAGTTTGTAATATCTGTCTTATAAGGGGTAATATTCTGGCCATCCTTATCCATACGAACCAGCTCTATGACACGACTCCCCTCTTCTCCTATTGATTCCCAGAAAAAATATATACGATCGGAATCGTCTTTGAAAATCCCATTCTCGAAAAGCAACCTTGACGAGTTTCCTGAACATATGTTGTCAACGGATGGCTTTCCGTCACAAAAATTTGCAGGAACTACCGAGACACTCTTTTGATTTTCGATATCAAAGTAGTCGATGCCCAAGGTTTCATTACTAAAATACATAAAACCATTACCTAAAGCGAGTCTTATCGGCTTTTGACCATCCATTGAATTGGGATCAGTCGTCGCATTGGAATCAGTTTTACAAGCAATTAATACAATCATTATGCATACCAAAAAGCATAAATACACCTTTGGTTTTAATTTATCATTCACTTTGAACATCCTTTCATAATTATTAAAACTACAACTTATAGTTTAATTTTGATGTTGCATTTTTATAGAAAATGAGGAATCATATTTAACACGACGAATTCTTATTGGTCATCGGATTGACTCTTTATAATACATTATCTAGGTGTCGAGGTATTATAAAGAATAGAAATAATAGGGATCTTCCGAATGATTCCTTTCTTTAGGTCATTCTTTGCAAATCATATGCCTATTACCAATAGCAAATAAGATCTGGATTCCAGATCTTATTTGCTCCAGTTTATGTTTTTTATTGAGCGGAATCGCACAATGTAACGTTCCATGTTTCGTCCCCATAGCTT
>JAAZLX010000071.1 GCA_012799095.1 Tissierellia bacterium | reverse complement strand
TCTTAATCAGGGAGTCCTCGGTTCGAACCCGAGATGAACCACCAAGAGGTCGGCGCCATAGCCAAGTGGCAAGGCAGAGGTCTGCAAAACCTTTATCCCCGGTTCAAATCCGGGTGGCGCCTCCACTTTTATCATTAGCTCCCCCAAGGGAGTTTTTTATTGACAAAAATCGAGCGGCTAATCAGCCGCTCGCCGTCGTTGGATCAAATAGTGTACCCGGTCCTTCATGATATGACCGTGTTCGATCAAAACCAGTTGTTGTTTCTCGGCCGGCTCCAACTGATCAAACAAGGGATCATCCAGAATGGAGAAATGCGGTGTATCGACCAGCGGGAAATCGATGGTCTCCGATTGATTTGCCCGATCGATCAAATGAACTCTGAGATTTCCCGGACTGGCAATCAGCTGTTCGATCACTCCAGGGGGATCAAACACCAGCTTCTCCTGTACCGCAGACCGATAATCGGCTGAGTTATCCAGTAGTTGGACTAAACTCAGGATGTCATCCCGGCAATGGAGCAACAGCCGCTCCCTGGTGGCTAAATCAGGCTGTTTCAGGTAGTTTTGGTATAACTCAGCCCACTCGGCACCGCTGATGTCATCCTGCCTGTCAAAGCCACTGTCGGACTCGGTCTGCTTCAGTCGATCCTTACCCCGTAGGCGGTAAAGGTCGATCGAACGCTTCGCTTCCAAACGAGAACCCAGTTGAAGATGATCGGCCCGCTGATTGAGAAACGGGATATCAAACCGGTCCCCGTTATAGCTGACATAGGCCAACTGCTGATTGATCTCTCTCAGGGCGGAGGTAATGATCAAGCCTTCCTCGGAAGAATCCTCGGCGAAATACTGGATCACCTGCAGCTGCTCATCCTTCAGATAGGCCAGGGAGATCAGACCGACCTGATGGTAACGCCGGTGGAAACCGGTCGTCTCAATATCAAAAAAGACTAAATAATGCCAGTAGTCCGGTTTGTCCGGTAGGGGATAAGCTTGGCTAAGGCGCAACATCGAAGTCTTCGTTCTCCATGATGTGACGGAGTTGATGGTTGCTTTGGGCTACCTTGAGGGCCAACATCAGCTGGATCCGGGTCTTTTGACCATTCATGGCCGTACCGAACATGGCACCGAGTTCTCTCAACTGTTGACCGCCACCGTCATAACCATAACTGCCCAGCACCCGGCCGGCGGGACAGCGGCTGACGATCACCACTGCGACATCGCGTGTGATCGCATCCTTGATCGCCGGTACCAGCTCCGGGGGAAGATTGCCCCGGCCCATGGCTTCGATCACGATCCCTTTGGTACCATTATCGACCAACTGATCGATCATAAACCGATCCATCCCGACATAACTTTTCAGTAGGTGGACGGCCGGTTCGATATCATCCGGCACCAGATGACTGTGGGGCATGGCCTGACGGGAATAAAGGACTTCATTATTATCGACGATGCCCAGGGGCCCGAATTCAAGACTCTTAAACGTATCGAGTGACATGGTATGAGTCTTGGTCACCTCACGGGCCGAATTGACCTGATTGTTTAACACGACCAACACACCGCGACCATAAGACTCCGGGCTCTTGACCGCCACAATGGCTGATGCCAGGTTGGCCGGGCCATCATAGCCCAGTTCCGAGGCGTTGCGCATCGCACCGACCACGACCACCGGCTTTTCCGTGGTCAAATACAGATCTAGGAAGTAAGCCGTCTCTTCCAGGGTATCAGTTCCATGAGTAATGATGGCCCCTTGAATATCATCGCGGGCAAGCGACTCTTTGAGCAACTTGGCCAATTCAAGGATCCGGCCCGGGTTCATCTGGGGTCCGGGGAATTGTCCGAAGTCCACAATTTCTATTTCACCATAGCGGTCGATCCCTTTGATCATCGACAAGATGGCATTACCATCGAGTCCGGGAACAGCCGCACCGAGGTCTTCATCGATCGTCATTGCGATGGTTCCCCCGGTAAAGACAATCAAGACTTTGTTCATGTTTACTTCCTTTACTTTGAGTTATGATTATTATATCATTTTCCGTATGAGGAGACAGCCGTGATCTATTTTGATAATGCCGCCACTGCCATGATCCACCCCGTGCTCGATGAACGCCTGATGGATCAGTTGCACCAGGCCTTTGCCAACCCGAGTTCACTTCACCGTGTTGGGATGGCCAGCCGCAAACAGGTCGAACGGGTGAGAGGGCAGATCGCTCAACTGACCCGCGTCAAACCCAAGGAGGTGATCTTTACCTCCGGTGGGACCGAAGCCAACAACATCATATTACAAGGTAGCGTAAAGCCGGGGGATCATCTCATCACCTCAGCGATCGAACACGCCTCGATCCACCAATTGGTTTCAAAACTTGAGGGCGTCCAGGTCAGCCGGATCACAGACATGACACTGGAAGGGGTCTTGGCACAAGTCAGACCCGAGACCCGCCTTGTCTCCATCATGCATGTCAACAATGAGACCGGACAGGTGTTTGATATGCCCGATCTTTACCGGGAACTGAACAAACGAAACATCCGTCTCCATCGCGACGCCGTCCAGTCGTTCGGGAAATTTCCCCTCAAGGGAGATTATGACTACCTGAGTCTGAGTGGGCACAAATTGGGGGCTTTCAAAGGAACCGGTGCTCTAATCGCCAAACAGCCACTCCAGCCGGGCTGGTACGGCGGTGATCAGGAGAGGGGATTGCGTCCCGGGACAGAAAACGTGCCCGGCATCTTGTCTCTGGGACTGGTCCTTGAGGCCGAAGCCGGTTTGATGGATCATCGGATGGAGCATGTTGCAAGCTTGAATCAGCGGCTTCGTCAACTGCTGGCAGATGACACGGTCATCTTGTCTCCGGAAACAGCGTCACCCTATATTCTGTCCCTGTCAGCTCCCGGCATTCCGAGCGAAGTGTTGCTCAATGCCATGAGTGCAAAGCAGATGTACTTTAGTGTCGGCAGTGCCTGCAGCTCGCGCAGCAAGCATCACTCCCATGTGATTGCCTGGCTGACAAGTGATCCCGAGCTTCGAGCCGGTGCCATGAGACTGTCGCTGTCATGGCAAAACACCTGGGAAGAAGTTGAAGTCTTCTCGAACCAACTGATCGAAACGATCCAGTATTTAAGAAAGGTTATCCGTTGAATTTATATCTGATCAAATATGGCGAAATCACCCTCAAAGGGAAAAACCGCCGATTCTTTGAAAACAAACTGCTCAGCAATCTCCGCTCCCGGGTCGGACCCTACGGTGGGGAAGTTGAGTTTTATCAAGGTCGGATCTTTGTCCGGAGTGAAGACGACCGGATCATCCCGATCCTTCAGGACACCTTCGGTCTGGTCGAGATCTGCCCCGCCATTAAGCTGCCGCTCGATATGGATGTGTTGCGCCGGACGGCGGCGGAAGAAATGAAGAAGTTAGTCGGGGAGGGACCGGCAACCTTCAAGGTCGAGGCCAGACGGTCGAACAAAAGCTTTGAACTCGATTCCCCGGCGATCAACCACGATATTGGGGGATATATCCTGCACCACGTGCCCAATGTCTCGGTCGATGTCCATCAGCCTCAGATCCGACTTGAGATCGAAGTCCGGGAACAATTCTATATGTATGTCGAAACCTTTCCTGCCCTGGGTGGGATCCCCTACGGCACGGCTGGCAAATCGGTCGTTTTGATGAGCGGGGGGATCGACTCACCGGTAGCTGCTTTTCAAATGGCCCGCCGCGGGGTGGAGATCGTGCCACTGCATTTTCATGCCATGCCGTTTACTTCCGAAATGGCACTGGATAAAGTCCGTCAGCTGGTGCACCGCTTGACCTATTACACGGACTGGCTGTATTTCTATCATATCAACTTATCCGAAGCTCAGATCACCATCCGGGAACACTGTGATGAACGGTATTACACCATCCTGCAGCGCCGGTTGATGACACGCCTGGCTACCAAGTTGGCGGATCAAAAGCATGCCTTGTCATTGACCACCGGGGAGAATTTAGCCCAGGTGGCTTCACAGACAATGGAAGGCATCGTCTGCACCAATGATGCTACCCACCTGCCGGTATTTCGCCCACTGATCAGTTTTGACAAAGACGATATCGTGCGCCGGGCCAAGCAGATCGAGACGTTTGAGACATCGATCCTGCCGTATGAAGATTGTTGCACCATCTTCCTGCCATCAAAGGTTGCGACCAGACCGAAACTGGCCGATGTTCTGGCAGAAGAAGCCAAGCTCGACATGGACGCACTGGTCGAACAGACCTGGAAGACGATCGTTCGGGAGAAGATCGAAGCATAAAGAAGCCATCAAAAAAGGAGTTCACATCTGAACTCCTTTTTGCGTATAGTCGGTATTCATTCTACAGAACAAGTTCCATCTTCATATCGGTCTCATCGTAGTGGTGTTCATCCAACTCGACTTGCTTAAAGCCATAGCTCTCATACAAACCGACGGCAGCTTCCAGGATGCCGATCGTATAAAGAATGATGGTGGATGCTTGTTTTGCTTTGGCCCAATCGATGGCATGCTCAATTAAGAACCGTCCGATGGCTTGGCCCTGGTATTCCTCGGTCACACCGAGTTTGGCGATCTCATACGTTTCATCTGAGTGTTTGATCATAGAGATGGTGCCGATCACATCATCGCCATCAAGAGCAAAAAAGATCATTCCGCCGTCGCGGATAATTTCTTTGACCGGATGGAGCAGCATCTCCATGTCCTTTTTTTCCATTACATTATATTTGACCAACCATTCGAGCGACAGATCGATAAAATCGTCGCGGTAGTCTTCGTCCCATTTGACGATTCGAAAATTTGACATAAGTAACTTCACGCTTCCTTTCTTGGCAAAAGCATGTCTTTTGCAGTAAATGTTTTCTTCTCAGAGCACTTAATTACTAAGATCATTTCAAGCTCTCTCTATTTTATAACCGATTCTTGGCTTTCTGAAACAAAAACCCGAATCGTGAGATTCGGGTCAAACTTAAGGTTCTTTTGTTTCGGGTGGGGTGTCTTTATCTTTGCCATCGTCTTTTTCCGGTTCGTCTGTCTCGGGATCCGGCTTCGGTGGTTCGGTATGAAGTTCACATGTGTCTTCCGGGGCAACATACTCCTGATCCCGGACCCTGTTTTCCTGACCGCGCATGTCATCATCCGGATCGACCCGGGTGATAAAGACGCGTTTTTCGATGTCCTCACAATAGGCGGCGACCAATTTACCGCTTTCCTCACACACTTCGACCGAAACGTGGGCATCATCGACCTGTGTCGGAACACTGTCCCAGATGAACCACTCATAGCGGACCTGCGATCCTCGCGGGTCACTGTTGGACAATGGTCCGGGCAGTAAGCCACTGGCACCATCGATGGCGACTTGAACGACCGATTCCGGCCGGTCAAAGAATTCCTTCGGCGGCAGACCCTCATGCAGGGCAGCCATGACATCGCGGAAGACGAAAGCCGGTTTATCCGAAGCACCGTTCAAGGTGACATAAATATCCGTACCCAGCCAGACAGAGGCCGAATAGTAGGGGGTAGTCCCGGCAAACGACAGATCATAGTGATTGCTGGTGGTTCCGGTCTTACCGGCCACCGGGATACCGGAGTTGTCCGGTGTGATCCGGCCATCGGCACCCAGACCGCGGTCGACATTCTCTTTCATGATATCGAGCATGATCCAGCTGGTTTCCGGTGAAAACACCCGCTCACCTTGCGGATTGGTGTTATCAAGGATGATATTGCCACTGGCATCGGTCACTTTGGAATACGTTTTATACGGGATATGAACTCCCTGATTGGTATACGTACCATAGGCAGAAGCCATTTCCACCGGCGAGATACCGTAGGTCATACCGCCCAGGGACAGGGCTGCCAGGTTGACGTCATTGATCGAGCCATCGGTCACGACAGACGTAACACCGTTTTTCATCAGCATGTCTGCCATGTAATCAGTCCCGACCATGGAACCCAATTTGACTGCCACGACATTGGTCGATTGGATCAGGGCTTCACGGGCACTCATTCGTCCATAGAAGCCGAGATAGGAGTCATAGGCATTTCGCGGCCAGTAGGTGGGAGAGTTCCAGTTAAACTGCCAGGTCGGGGTGTCATCTACCACGGTAGCAGCCGTGAAACGTCTCGACTCGATGGCAGGTCCGTAAACGGTCAACGGTTTGATCGATGACCCGGGTTGCTGTGGACTGGTGGCCCGGTTATACAACTGATTGCCGACCACGCCACGGCCCCCGATAACAACTTTCAAATAGCCGGTATACGGGTCCGTCACTGCCAGGGCCAGCTGAGTTTGGGGAACAGGGGCATTCGGACGGGTAATGTAACTGCTTGGGATCCTGAGACCTTCCGGTGTCAAGTGCGCTCCGGAAGCATCTTGCAGCATCTCAGCTTTTAGGATCAGCTGATCATCCCGGACTTCCATATGCTCATTGGGCAGAGTGACAATGAAGTCGCGATAGAGCAGGAAGTTGTTCAGTACGACCTCGCCCCAATACCCGTTGTTTTTGACATTGCCGACAAAGTCATACATCGGCTGGAAATCGACCCATATGCCGTTGTCGGTTTCACCGAATTTCAATACATTGCCCCGCGGGATCGATACATTACCGGCCTCATCGACCGTATAGGCCCAATCGGGCAGGGTGGCATTTTTATTTTCATCAAAGAAATCAAGGTAGTTGCTGGCGGCAAACTGGACATAGTCTTCCCGGTCACTCATCATAACGCCGTTTTCAAACAACACGGTGACGCTCGGGATGGGATCATAATAGGGAATGATGCCTTCAGTGGTCAGGGCTTCCTTCAACCGCATGACCATGCCGTCACGGCTTCCGATCTGCCAATTGCCACCTCGGGGCATCTGTTCAAAGTAACCTTTGGCGATCATATGCTCCCAGGTCTGATCGGTCATGGTGCCGGTCACTTCCAATTCATAGATCTGCTGATAACTCGATACCTGTTCCGATACGATGTCAGAGAACAAGCTCATATCACCTGATTCACGGATGACACTTTCAGCCTTTTTTTGCATCTCGGGATCCAATGTACTATAGACATTCATCCCGGTAGTGTAGAAACGTTTCGAAGCATCGGCATACGGGATCTGATACTGTTCGGCTAAATCATTGATAACATCCGTCGCGACCATATCGGGGAAGTAGGAAGTGAATTCGGTGTTCTCATCCGTCCCAACCTTGATCCGGGCGGCCAGATCGGCCGACATTCCGGCATCATATTCAGCCTGATCGATAAAGCCCTGCTCCAGCATCTGTTGCATGACGAGACCATAGCGGGTCTCGATTTGGGGATTATACACATAGATCAGGTCCGCGCCCTTTTGGCCGACGATTTTTGATTGACCGTCCCAGTCGCTTCGATATAGTGTTATCATAGGAGCAAGCCGAGATGGCGCCTGAGGGATTGAGGCCAACATGGCACTTTCGATATAATCCAGCTCACTGGCGCTCTTGGAAAAGTAACGGTTTGAAGCAGCTTCAATACCTTCTGAGTTGGATCCAAAAGAAATCGTATTTAAGTAATGAGTCATGATCTCTTCTTTGGTATACAGATCCTCCAGCTTAGTAGCGATATACGCCTCCTGGATCTTGCGGATGATGCTTCTATCCGTGGTCAAAAAGACATTCCGGGCCAGCTGCTGGGTGATGGTAGAGGTCCCACCGGGGCCTTCATCACTGGTGAGCGATTCACGGATAGCGCCCAACAGACGGACATAGTTGAAGCCTTCATGCTCCCAGAAGGTCTTGTCTTCGATCGCGACAATCGCATCGATCATCTCGGGAGAAATCTCTTCATACGGTACCGAGCGACGGAACTGCTCGGTCAGGTCCTGGGACAGGATCCCGCCGTTGGCATCATAGATGGTCGGCGACTCATCAAGTTCTATATTGGTCAAATCCATATCAGGCATTTTATCGACTGCGCCGCGCACAATCGTAAAAATAACCCCCGCGGTCAACACAACCGACAAAATTAGGGTAATGATTAATATATTAAAAAGAGTCAACCAGACTTTTCGTCTCGGTTTGGTGCGTTTTGTTTTGATAGGCATACTACCTCCTTATAACTCAATCATGATTATAGCATAATTTTGCCACATATATAGAAGGGAGTTTTTTCTTAGAACAAGTTATTGAACGAGTCATCTTAGTGGCCATATCCCGACAAGGGGAGAAGGACACCGAAGAGTCCCTCGATGAGCTGACCGGTCTGGTGGAAGCCGTCGGGGCAGAGGTCGTTGGGATTGCAGTCCAAAACCGCGATCGGGCTGATTCAGCCACCTATATCGGCAAAGGCAAAGCCGAAGAAATTTCTCTGATGAAAGACGAATTGGAAGCCACCATGGTGGTGGTCGATGATGAATTATCCGGTTCGACCATACGCAATTTATCCCAGGCTACCGGCCTGCCGGTGATCGATCGGACGGCCCTGATCCTGGATATCTTTGCCACCCGCTCCAGCTCAGCCATCGCCAAGCTGCAGGTCGAATTGGCGCAGCAGCAATACCGCCGATCGCACTTGACCGGACTGGGTGCGATGATGTCGCAACAGGGCGGCGGGATCGGCACCCGGGGGCCGGGCGAGACCCAACTGGAATCCGACCGGCGACACATCGATCAGCGGATCACCGAACTGCGCCGCCGTCTCAAAAGGCACCAGGCCGTCATGGAGACCCAGCGCAAGCGCCGGACAGATACATCGGAAAAAATCGTCGCACTGGTCGGCTATACCAATGCCGGCAAAAGTTCGATCATGAATTATTTTCTGAAGCACTACGACGCCGAAGGGGCCGAAGTGTTTGAGCGTGACATGCTGTTTGCCACCCTCGATGTCTATGTCCGACGGATCGAGCTCGATGCCAACCGGAAATTCCTGTTGATCGACACCGTCGGCTTTGTCAATCGGCTGCCCCACCAATTGGTCGAAGCATTTCAGGCCACCCTGGGTGAAGTCGCCCGGGCCGACCTGCTGATCCATGTGCTCGATGCCAATCAGGACAAAGTCGAGCTGCAGCAGCGGGCGACCGAAGCCGTCCTGAAAGAGATCGGGGCCGAACAGATCCCGATGATCACCGTGCTCAACAAATGGGACCTGCCGGGCAAGTACCGCTTAGCCAATTCCGCCTTGCCGGTTTCAGCCAAAACGGGCGAGGGGATGGACCAGTTGGTCCAGCAGATCGACCGGGAACTGTTTTCCGACCAACAGGAAGTCGAGATGTTTTTCACCTTCAGCCAATCCGGCGATATGAGTCGCCTGCTGGAAGAAGCCACTATCTTAAAACAAACGTATGAAGACGACGGCACCAGACTTCGTCTGATGACTGATCAGTTCCAACGCGACAAATACCGGGAGTATATCGTTGAAGACCATCACTAAAAGCTATCAGTCCGAACGAGTCATCCAAAAAAGCCGCTTTTTGTCCTACCTCGAACCGATGACGAGTCTGGAGGAAATGGAACAGCGCCACAAGGAGCTGCGCAAGATTCACCGCAAGGCCAATCACGTCTGCTATGCCTATCGCTTCGGCATGGCCCAACCGGTCGGTCACTTCAGTGACGACGGTGAGCCGTCTCAGACAGCCGGCTTGCCGATGTATCAGGTTCTCGAAGGCGAGGACATGACCGATGTCGCAGTGTATGTTGTGCGCTATTTTGGCGGCATCAAGCTGGGGACGGGAGGTCTGGTCAGAGCATATTCTCAGGCAGTCAAAGACGTCATCGAACAAGCTGCCTTTCAAGACATTTACCGGCGCTATAAACTGGAATTGAACTACAGCTATTCCTATCACAATCAGGTGCAAAACCTGCTGACCGATGTCGCATCGCGCGAGCCGATCTACCGGGAAGACATCCACTGGACCGTCTACCTGGAAGACGAACAGTTGATCGAACAGCTGATCGACCTGACCGAAGGCTCGATAAAAATCAAACAATACGGCCAGGTGTTTATTGCCAGCGACAAAAGGGGTACTTTAGAGTTAGGAGGTCATGATGAAACAATTGATTGATCAAGCCCTGCAAAAGAAAAAATGGGCCGTTGTCGGGGCAAGCGGCAATGCACAACGTTTCGGGTACAAAATCCTGAAACATTTAGACCGTCTCGGCTATGAAGTCTATCCGGTCAACCCAAATTATGAACAGATCGCAACCCATAAGTGTTATGCCACGCTGGAGGACATTCCGGAAAAGGTCGATGTCGTCAACGTAGTAGTCAATCCCAAGCTGAGCAAGCAAATGCTCGAGGGAAGTGATCTGTCCGACCTGAGTGCCATTTGGTTCCAACCGGGAAGCTTCAATGACGAGATCATTGAAATGGCTAAACAGCAAAACCCGAACGTGGTCCACGGCCATTGTGTCTTGGTCGAGGCACCGCCCAAGGACTAATTGAAAAAAACGACCACACCTGATGTGTGGTCAGTTACATAAGAAAAACCCTGTGAAAACAGGGTTTTATTCGTTGGTCTTATCTATTTTACGCGGCCGTTCAAAGATGACATCTTTTTTCATCAATTCTTCCCGACTCATCATGACAGTCTGTTCAGCCGGATCTTCGACAGTTTCCTGCTTGGTTTTCCGAGGCATATAATCCTCCTCAAACCAGGTCTTTTCCCGCCGTCGGACCGGTCGAATCGTTTCCGAATAATCGTCTTCTTCGTGGATCTCTTCGATCGGTTCATCGATATCATCGATCGATGGATCGTTCTGTTCTTGCGCGATTTCTTCCAGCTCCCGTTCCGGTTGGACCGGATCGTCTGTTTCGACCACTTCGGCTGCAGCCGGCTCATCAACTGCTGCAACGACCGGTTCTTCCGGCGCATCATCGACTACCAGGACCGGCAATTCCTCTGTTTGGCTGAGCTCTTTGACCGGAATAATCACCTCCGGTATCTGAGAACCGCGGATCGCGACCGTCGGGGAGTCTTCCTCCACCTGCGGTGCCGGAGCTGACGGAGGTGTTTTGGCAATATAATCATCGTTCATGCCGTGCTCGGCTTCATAGCGGACCTTGCCGGAATAGATCTGATTGTCGAAATCAGCAAAGGTGGCTTCAAAATCATTCACATCCATGCTGTTGGCTTTAAATAGAAACTGACGGATCGAGCGGTCTTCATCCAGGTAACGGACGCTGAGATGATAGTCGTTTTTCTTGATCAGGCGATTCCACAAACTGAGGATCGTCCGAACGACCGGATTCCAGTCAGCCACCGAGCGCTTGTAGTCAAATGAAACGATCCGTTGGAACGGGATCACGATCGCCTGATCCAGGCCATCGGTCTGCTTGAGTTCACGCAGAATCGACACCACATGACTATTGCTGATCACCAGGTTGTCGTGATCAAGAAACAGGGTGTTCCTTTTTTTGGCAAAAGGCATGGCGGGATCGGAGATGTTCTTCAAACCGTTCCAAATATAGCGGTCCTTACTGCCAACCAAGCGGGCTAACCGTTTGCCCGTGATAATAATGTAAATATAATAGGCAAACATTGCCAATCCAAGTATAAAAGCAAGATAGATCAAGTAGACTCCCATGCAGACCTCCTTATGTCTAACCAAGATTATAACACACCACATAAGGTTGTACATCCGATTTTAGCTACGGCGATTTGGCTGATATGGTATACTCGTTCTGGAGGAACATATGTTAGCATTCATACAGGGACAGGTCAGTGAAATCAGTGAAGATTTCATCGTCCTGGAAGTGTCCGATATCGGTTACAAAGTCCATATGGGATTGAGAGATCTGGCAACACTTGAGATCGGCCAGCGGGTCAAAGTCCAGACCGAAATGGTCGTACGGGAAGACGATGTCTCGCTGTATGGCTTTTTGAGTATTCTCGACCGGTCATTGTTCAACCAGCTGCGGGCAGTCTCCGGCATTGGCACCCGAACAGCCAACAATATCCTGGGCATGCTCGATGGTCGGGAGATCATCCAGTTGATCATCGATGAAAACCATACCTTTCTGACCCGGGTCCCCGGGATCGGTAAAAAAACCGCCGCCCGGATCATTGTCGAGCTGCGTGACCGCTTCTTGAAACAATACGGGGCCGATTTTGCCCCCGGTGTGACGGCAACCACCAGCCCGAACGATCCCAAATTCAGTGAATTCCGGTCCGCCTTATCCAATATGGGCTACAACCGGCGCGAAATAGATGAGATATTGCAACAGATCGACCCACAGATCAGTCTGGAAGAAATGCTCAAGCACGCTTTCCGACTGATGGCGAGGTAAGCCATGACCAAATCGATTGTAACGCCAACCAACACCCGACACGATGAAAAAGAAAAAACCCTCCGGCCGACCAGTTTCCGGGAATATATCGGTCAAGAGAGAAACCTGGAAAAGCTGAAGGTGTTTATTGAAGCGTCCAAGATCCGGGATGATCATCTGGACCATGTCCTGCTGTATGGCCCGCCCGGGCTGGGAAAGACCACCCTGGCGCAGATCATTGCCCATGAGATGGGGGTCAATATCAAGATCACCTCCGGTCCGGCCATCGAGCGGACGGGAGATCTGGCTGCCATTTTATCTTCCCTGAAAGAACGCGATGTCCTGTTTATCGATGAGATCCACCGCTTGAATCGGACGGTCGAGGAAGTCCTTTACCCGGCGATGGAGGACTATGCTCTCGATATCATGATCGGAAAAGGTCCCTCCGCCCGGAGTGTCCGGCTCGATCTGCCGCATTTTACGCTGATCGGAGCCACCACCAGAGCAGGTGACCTGAGTTCGCCTCTGCGAGACCGGTTCGGCGTTCTGTTACGACTCGAGCTGTATGATCCGGCCGAATTGCGCCAGATCATTGATCGGTCCGCTCAGGTGCTTGATGTAGCGATCGAAGATCAGGCCAAATGGGAGATCGCCCGGCGCTCCCGCGGTACCCCGCGGATCGTCAACCGTTTATTAAAACGGGTCAGCGACTTTGCCTTGGTGGCAAACAATGGCGTGATCGATATGCCGATCTGCAATCAGGCCCTCGACCTGCTGGAGATCGATAAGCTGGGTCTTGATCAGACCGACATCAAGCTGCTTCGGACCATGATCGAGCACTATGACGGCGGCCCGGTCGGCCTCGACACCTTAGCCGCATCGACTGGCGAAGAACGGGGCGACATCGAAGACGTCTGCGAACCGTATCTATTACAACTCGGCTTTATCAAACGGACCCCGCGGGGACGAGTCGCCATGCGACGGGCCTACGAACACCTCGGCCTGTCGGAACGATACAGTGATGAGCGCGAGATCCATATTCTTAACTGGCTAGAGGAGTCCGATGAAGACGAGTGATTTTTCCTTTGATCTGCCTCCGGAGCAGATCGCCCAACACCCGATCGAACGCCGTGATGAGAGCAAGCTCTTGGTGATGGATCGCTCCAGCGGTGATATCCGCCATACCCATTTTAATCAATTGCCTGCTTATCTTGAGCCGGGGGATGTCCTGGTGTTGAATGACACCAAGGTCCTGCCGGCTAGAATTTTTGGCACCAGAACCTCAGGTGCCCGGGTCGAGTTTCTTTTATTGGAAGAGATCTCCCCCAAGGTCTGGCGTGCCCTGGTCAAGCCGGGACGAAAAGCCAGGCCGGGTGACCGGTTTACCTTCGGCCCGATGGAGGCCGAGATCATCGGTTTGGCCGAAGATGGTCTGCGCGAGGTCCGTCTGGAATATGAAGGCACCCTGGAGCCGATATTGGATCAGATCGGGACCATGCCGCTACCGCCCTATATCCACCAGAGCCTGGAAGAACAGTCGCGCTATCAGACCATCTATGCCGTTCATACCGGTTCGAGTGCTGCACCGACCGCCGGGCTTCACTTCACGCCCGAGCTGTTGCAGACGTTGGAGCGCCAAGGGATCCAAATCGCCAAATGCACCCTACACGTCGGGCTGGGTACATTTCGACCGGTCAAGGTCGATTCGATCACCGATCATATCATGCATGAAGAATGGTATGAACTAAAACCCGATCAGGCTGAGATCATCAATCAGGCCAAACGGGTGATCGCCGTCGGAACGACCTCTGTCAGGACATTAGAATCGATCGCCGCCAAACACGGCCGGATCCGGCCCGATACCGGACGGACCGACATCTTTATCTATCCCGGCTATCGCTTTCAGGTCGTCCAGGGCATGATCACCAACTTCCACCTGCCGGAATCGACCCTGGTCATGCTGGTCAGTGCGTTCAGCTCAAGAGAACACATCCTTCAGGCTTATCAGGTCGCCATCGAGCAGGACTATCGCTTTTTCAGCTTTGGCGATGCGATGCTGATCCTATGAAACAGGCCTCGGTCTCCCAAGGTTTCTTTGTCCTCAGTCGGACCAATATCATCATCAAGCTGATCTCGATCATCTATGTGCCCGTTCTGTTGGCTATCATTGGACCGGCCGGTCATGGTGACTATGCTCTGGCATACGTCTACTACGGTGCCCTGGTCGCCTTGTTGAGTGAAGCCATCACCAAGACGACGATCCGCCAGGTCAGTGCCTATCAAGTTAAGGACAAAATCGATCAGGCGGTCGGTTTTACCCGGAGCGCCAGGCAGTTGATCTTACTCATGTCGCTGATCCTGGCTTTGGTGGTGTCTCTGGCCAGTCGCCTCCTGGCGATGGTACTTCAGGCACCCCATCTGTGGCTCAGCCTGATCATTTTGGCCATCAGTCTGATATTCGTTTCTCTGTCGGCAGTCTATCGGGCTTATTTTCAAGCCTCCCGGCGGATGGAGGTCGCAGGCAATGCCCAGGTGATCGAACACCTGATCAATGCCGTCTTGACGATCACACTCAGCTGGTTGTTTCTCAGTCGGGGTCTGACATACTCGCTGGCCGGTGCAGCCATCGGGACGCTGCTGGGCGGATTGGCATCGCTGGTCTACCTGCATATCAAATTTCACCCGATCAGTCGAGGTATCACCGGGGCTGCTTCCTGGCAGACTACGTATCTGCTGATCCGACCGATGCTCGCCATCAGCCTGGTACTGCAGCTAGGTCATATGCTGGAAGCATTGATCGTCAAACAGCGCCTGAGCAGCCTCGGTCTGACACAGGAGCTCGCCAGTATGGCATACTCCGATATCACCAGCTATAAGATGGCTCAGTCGATCCCGCTGATCTTGCTGTCCGCCCTGGCGACAGCCCTTTATCCGGCGATTATCGAATCTGTTTCTCAAGGAGATCTCGAGCGATTCTACCACCGGATCACTCAATCGCTTCGCCACATCTATTTTCTGACCCTGCCGGCAGCTGCCGGGATCGCCCTGGTGGCCGGGCCACTCAATGCTTTCGCCTTTGATGGCCGGTGGCAACGGGAACAGTTGATGATGGCAGCCGCCTTTATGGTCATTCCGATGAGTCTGGCCATGATCCAACAGGCCATATTACAATCAGAAGGCAGACTGATGGTGTCCCAACTGCCCCTGGTGGCCTCGACTGTCATCACGGCTGTGTTCAGCGGACTGTTGATCCGGCCGCCGTTTGGTGTCTTAGGCTCCGTCCTGGCCGGCTACGTTGGTATTATCAGCTTATGTCTGACGAATCAGGTGCTTCTGCATCGGCGAAATGTTAGAATAAATTATCTGAAAAACCTGACCAAGCCACTCATAGCCAGCCTGGTGATGAGCTTGGTGCTGATTGCCCTCAAGGTTGTTTTGCCGTTGGCCGTCTCTCGTCTGGCCAACCTGGGCCACATGATCGTGATGATCCTGGTCGGTGGAGTAGTCTACGGCGGGATGATGTTATTATTAAAAGGTATCAGTCGGCAGGATGTGTCGACGGTATCACCCGGGCTGGTCGCCAGATTGCCCCGGTTTATCGCTCAGCAATTGGATGAATAGATGAGGAAACATGTTTGAATTTGAATTGATCAAAAAATCGAATAAATCAAAAGCCCGTCGCGGCCGGTTTACCACCCCGCATGGGGTGATCGAGACACCGGTGTTTATGCCGGTCGGTACTCAGGCTACGGTCAAAGCCATGACAACGGATGAACTGAAAGCCATCGGGGCGATGATCATCTTGAGCAATACGTATCACCTCCATGTCCGCCCGGGCAGCGAGCTGATCAGACAGGCCGGCGGTCTGCACCGGTTTATGAACTGGTCGGGTCCGATCCTGACCGACAGCGGTGGGTTTCAGGTGTTCAGCCTGGCAGGACAGCGCAAGATCACCGAAGACGGGGTCACCTTTCAGAGTCACCTTGATGGTCGAAAGATCTTCATGGGTCCGGAAGAGGCGGTCGCCATCCAGCACAACCTGGGCAGTGACATCATGATGGTGTTCGATGAATGTACCCCGATCCCGGCCGAGTACGACTATGTCCGAGATTCGGTCGATCGGACTACCCGCTGGGCCAAACGCTGTCTGGAAGCGCATGATCGACCCGACAAACAGGCCCTGTTTGGGATCGTTCAGGGAGGGTTGTATCCTGAGCTGAGACAACGCAGTGTCGAAGGCTTGATCCCGCTTGATTTTCCCGGCTATGCCATCGGAGGCTTGAGTGTCGGGGAAAGCAAACACGACATGCTGGAAGCACTCGATTATATCCCCGATCTGTTGCCGGAGAACAAACCGCGCTATCTGATGGGCGTCGGGACACCGGCTGATCTGGTCGATGGTGTACTACGGGGAGTCGATATGTTTGATTGTGTTGCTCCGACCAGGATCGCCCGCCACGGCATGGCCTGGACCTCTCAAGGTGATGTTTCGATCAAACAAAGCCGGTACGAACAGGATTTTACACCGCTCGATCCCGAATGCGGCTGTGACACCTGCCGGAATTATTCCAAGGCCTATCTGCGCCATCTGTTCAAAGCCGGTGAAATATTATCGGCCCGACTGATGACGATGCACAACTTATACTATATGATCGATCTGATGTCACAGGTGCGACAGGCGATCGAAAGTGACACGTTCGAGGACTGGGCAGAAAATTTCTTTGCAAAGCAGGCAAAAACAAGATAGAATAAAGGAAATGAGGAGGCGTTTATGGGTCAATATGGATTTATTATCGTTTGGGTCGGACTTCTGGCATGGCTGTGGTTCAAAATGCTCAAACCGCAACGCGAAAAACAAAAACAAGTGGCCAATCTGCAGCAAAATGTTGCGATCGGCGACCGGATAGTTACGATCGGCGGCCTGATCGGGAGCGTGACGTATGTCGGTGACACCGATTTCAATCTCGACGTCAACGGCGTCGTCCTGACATTTAAAAAATGGGCTATCGGTTCGACCGAAACCGTCATGACAGAAGATTTAGTCGAGTCAGAAGATATCGAATCGTTTGAGCTCGAGGACTAGAAAGAGGAACTCATGAAAAAACATGTCAAAACAGTCTACATAGGCAAGCAGGAAGAGCACAAGGTGGCTTGCGGTGAATGCCAAACATCCTGCCAGAGTGCTTGCAAAACATCCTGCACGGTCGGCAACCAAGGTTGTGAACAAAAATGATTGAGGCAGCTTCGGCTGCTTTTTCCTTTGGGAGGCAGCTATGATACATCGTTATACCTATGGCGGAGAAAACATCGCGATCGACATTCCGACCGGCTCGATCCATCTGTTGGATGATCTGGCATATCGTCTGCTGGACAAGGACGACTACCAAAATGTCTCAAACGATGTCCGGGCCGACTTTTCTTCCCGGGAGATCGAACAGGCCTTGTGCGAACTGGATGATCTGAAAGCGCAGGGGCTACTGCATTCTCAGGATAAAACCAGACAAATCATCGACAAATTTCCCAAAAAGACCGACATCAAAGCGATCTGTCTCCACGTCGCCCATGATTGCAATCTGCGCTGTGAATACTGTTTTGCTTCGACCGGTGATTATCAGGGATCCCGTCAACTGATGAGCCTGGAAACCGGTCAGAAAGCGCTCGAGTTTTTGTGTCAAAACAGCGGACAGCGCTACCAGCTCGAAGTCGACTTCTTCGGCGGCGAACCCCTGATGAACTGGGATGTGGTCAAACAGCTCGTGGCCTATGGCCGGCAGCTGGAACCGAAATATCATAAAAAGTTTCGCTTCACCATGACGACCAATGGTGTGCTGTTGAATGATGAGATCGGTGACTTTCTAAACCGCGAAATGTCCAATGTCGTCCTAAGCATCGATGGCCGTAAACAGACCAATGATCAGGTGCGAAAGACCTTGAACGATCAGTCGAGCTATGATGTCATCGTGCCGAAATTTCAGGATTTTGTCGCTTCCCGGGGCGATAAGCAGTATTATGTCCGGGGCACCTTTACCGCCCACCAACTCGATTTCAGCCGGGACGTACTGCATCTTCATGAGCTGGGGTTCAAAGAGCTCAGCATGGAGCCGGTGGTCGCCAAGCCCGATCAGGCGTATGCCCTGACCGAGGACGATCTACCGGTCTTATTGCAGGAATATGAGCGGCTTGCTGATGAAATGCTCAAGCGGTATAATACAGACGATGAATTTCGCTTTTTCCACTTTGAGATCGATCTGGCCGGTGGGCCGTGCGCGGTCAAAAAAGCCAGCGGCTGTGGAGCCGGGGTAGAGTACCTGGCGGTGACACCGACGGGAGAACTTTATCCCTGCCACCAATTTGTCGGCGATGAACGCTTTTTGCTGGGAGATCTTGACAGCGGCATCAGCAGTCCAGAGCGTCGGAGACAGTTTGATCATTTGAGTGTATTTGATAAACCGGCCTGTCAGGCTTGCTGGGCGAAATATTATTGCAGCGGCGGATGTCACGCCAATGCCTTCAACTTTAATGCCGATTTGACTGTACCATATGATCTGGCATGTCAGCTGGAACGAAAACGAGTCGAACTGGCCATCTATCTGGCCATCAAGAAAATGGAGTTATCGCATGATTCATAAATACCGCAACCATACACCCGACCTGGCAGCTTCGTGTTTTGTCGCATCGAGTGCTGATGTGATCGGTGATGTCACCATCGGTGAAAACTGCAGCATCTGGTATGGCGTCGTCATCCGGGGCGATATGGCTCCGATCACGATCGGTAACGGTACCAATGTCCAGGATCTCAGCATGATCCATGTCGACACGAACAAACCGACTGATATCGGAAATGATGTCACCATCGGACACGCCGCCATCATTCATGCCTGTCGCATCGGTGACAACAGCCTGATCGGCATGGGTGCCACCATCCTGGATGGGGCGCAGATCGGCAAGTATGTCATCATCGGTGCCAATTCCCTGGTTCCGCAAAACAAGCAGATTCCGGATTATTCCATGGTATTCGGTTCACCCGCCAAAGTGATCCGCAAGCTGAATGATGAAGAAATCGCTTTTCTACAAAAGCACCCCGGCACCTATCAGGAGCTGGCGAAAGAATATCTAACACAGGAGTAAGCAATGAAGAGAAATAACCGACTGATTCTCGCCCTGAGTATCCTTATTATTCTGGCGATTGTCGGACTGACATTTGTCTCGGCCGGATCGTACAAGGCCTGGGCCAGCAAGCTCAACCTTGGCCTCGATATCGAGGGTGGGGTTGCAGTGGTGTTCGAAGCCGACCAGCCGGAAGGCGTCAGCAATGAAGAGTTCAATGGCCTGATGAATGATGCTCTGGCCGTGCTCGACCGCCGGATCAACAACTTCGGATTGGTCGAACCGCAGATCACCAGGCAAGGTGACGACCGGATCCGGGTCGAATTGCCGGGCTATAAAGAGGTGACGGAAGCCGCCGGCATGATCGGTAAGACGGCCATTTTGGAATTCTATCAATTGGCTGAAGGCACCTTCGCCTTTGAAGGCATGAACATCCATGATGAAATCGAACTGGAGCTTCCGCCGGAGACGGCAGAAACCGAGACCGGTGAGCCCCAAGTTCTGAAATTTGAAGGTGAGCTGCTGTTTCGGGGCGATCAATTGGTCACCGCCGGTGTAGCCGCCGTTGACGGAAAAAATGTTGTCACGTTTGAATTGAATAACGATGCGGCAACCATTTTCTCTGATGCTACCCGGGATATCGTTGAGACTTACCAAAACGGAGTCGGTACGATCGCGATCGTACTTGACGATGAGGTCATCTCGGCACCGATGGTGTCTCAGGTACTGACCGATAAAAATCTGATGATCGAAGGCAACTTCCAGGCGGAAGAAGCCATCCTCTTATCCAACCTGATCAAAGGCGGTTCATTGCCGCTCGAACTGAAAGAAGTCCAAACCAACCTGATCAGCGCTACTCTGGGCTACAACGCCCTCGAGCGATCGGTTACTGCCGGCCTGATCGGCTTTGGCCTGATCGCATTGTTTATGCTGTTACGTTACCGCCTGGCCGGACTGGTCGCAGTGTTATCGCTGTCACTGTATGCTTCCTTGACCATCTTGGTCTTGATCGCCTTCGGAGCCACGCTGACCCTGCCCGGGATCGCCGGTCTGGTTCTTTCGGTCGGGATGGCAGTCGATGCCAATGTCATCATTTACGAACGGCTGCGGGAAGAGCTCGGACTGGGCAAATCGCTCCGGACGGCCGTACGGGCCAGTTTCCACCGGGCCATGACGACCATCATCGACTCCAATGTCACCACACTGGTGGCCGGTGTCATCCTGTACTTCTTCGGGGAAGGCCCGATCAAAGGCTTTGCCATCACCTTGAGCGTCGGTATTTTGTTATCGATGTTTACCGCTCTGGTCGTTACCCGGGCGATCCTCAATCTCTTGGCCGGCATCCGAAGCCTGAACAGTCCGAAATTGTTCGGCATGCAGGATCCGGAAAAGCTGGGCTTCGCGTTTGATTTCGTAAAAATGGCGAAATACACTGCCCTGGTGACGATCGTACTCATCCTGGTAGGACTCGGATTCTTTGCGATCAATAACTTCAATTACGGGGTCGACTTTACCGGTGGTACTCTGCTTCAGATCGATCTGGCTGAAACGGCTGATGTCTCGTCGATCAGACAAATGCTGGCTTCGGAAGAGCTGACCGATCTGTCGATCATTACGGCAGGTCAGGATAGTCAGCAGGTGATCATCAAAACCACCACACCGCTAGATTCCAAACAGCGGGAAGCAGTCTTT
>JAAZLX010000070.1 GCA_012799095.1 Tissierellia bacterium | reverse complement strand
TATCGATTTACCCTGATCCAATAACAGATTACGAGCCAGAGCATACCGGTATGCCTGGTTGGTCTCAATATTGTCATCGGCATATTCCGCCTCGCCTTCACGAAAGCCGTCCAGGAATTCATCGATATTGATGCCGGCTGCAGCGATCGGCAATAAACCGACCGGGGTCATGACGGAATATCGGCCTCCGATATCATCCGGTACCACAAAACGTTGATAATCCTTTTCCTTGGCCAGCTGCAACAACGCTCCTTTATTCCGGTCGGTCGTCGCAATGATCCTTCGATCCGCTTCGGCACCATACTTTTGCTCCATGAACTGGCGTAGGACGCGAAATGCAATCGCCGGTTCCAGGGTGGTGCCGCTTTTGGAAATAACATTCAAATAAACCCTTTTTTCGCGGATATATTCGATCAGTTCGGTCAAATCGAGCGAGCTCATGGCATTGCCGGCAAATAAAATCTCCGGTTTACGGCCATAACCCGGTGCCAGGGCTTCGATCACCGCCTTGGCTCCAAGATATGATCCGCCAATACCGATGACGACCAATACATCAGCCTCCTGACGGATCTGATCCCCAATTCGTTTGACATCATCGATCACTTCGGGTGTGAGTTGGGTAACAAAATCGACCCACCCCAAGTAGTCGCTTCCCTCTCCGCTTCTATCATGGATCTTGTTGTGAGCCTGGCTGATCCTGTCTTGAAATGCACCAAAGCCGGCTGGATCGAGTCCGGAAAAATTTAAATTCACTTTCATGTTACGTCCTCCCATTAGCATTATAACAAATCGCTAAAATAATGCGGGCTGTTTTTGGGGTATAATGGCACTTGAAATGGAGGCGACATGAACGGACGTTTCAGCGGCATACTTTTGCCCATCAGCAGTCTGCCGGGACCATACGGTATTGGCAACCTTGGTCAGGCGGCTTATCACTTTATCGATTTTTTAACTGAAAACAGGCAATCCTACTGGCAGATTTTACCTTTGGGCCCCACCAGTATCGGGGATAGTCCCTATCAGAGCTTCTCAACCTATGCCGGAAATCCCTATTTGATCGATCTGGACCAACTGATCGAGCTCGAACTGATTACCCGGGAAGAAGCTGTTCTGCCGGAGCATGACCATGAAACCATCGATTACGGTCTGATCTATCGAACCAGATTGGATCTGCTGAAAAAAGCTTACCACCGGGCCGATCACAAGTTGATGAGCGATGTCTTGTCCTTTGCCGCCGGTGAAAGCTGGCTGGAAGACTATGCCATGTTTATGACACTGAAGGATCATCATCAGGGAGCTGCCTGGTATGTCTGGCCGGAAGCTGATAAATATCGCCATCACGCCCGCCTTCAAGAAATTCGATCGAACTACCAGAGCGACCTCTATTTTTGGTATTTTATTCAGTATTTTTTCTTTTCGCAGTGGGATGCTCTCCGGTCTTATGCCGAACAAAAGGGAATCGAAATCATTGGTGATATCCCACTCTATGTGGCTCAAGACTCGGTTGACGTCTGGACCGCGCCGGATTTATTTTTACTGGATCAAGATCTGCTTCCGATCGATGTGGCCGGCTACCCGCCGGACGATTTTTCTGAAGAAGGTCAACTTTGGGGCAATCCCTTGTTCGACTGGTCCACCATGAAACAGGATGATTACCTGTGGTGGCAAGACCGCTTAAGTCACCAAATGAGGCTGTATCACATCGTAAGACTGGACCATTTCATCGGTTTTCACCGATTTTGGATGATCCCCTATGGGGATAAGGATGCCACAGGAGGCAAATGGCAATATGGGCCGGGAAGTGATTTCTTTCTGACAGTATTGCAAGCCAGACCCGAACTAAACTTAATTGCTGAAGACCTGGGGATCGTGACCAAAGCCGTAACAGCCATGCGTCTCGATGCCGGTCTGCCCAGTATGCGAGTGCTTATGTTTGGGTTTGATCCTGAGGGCGACAGTGAAAATGCCCCACACCATTACTCCCTCGATACGATAGCCTATACCGGGACACACGACAATGAAACGATTCTCGGCTGGTGGGACAAATTGACGACTGACCAAAAAACTTACGTCCGGGAATATTTGAATTTAAACGATGATGACATCATCGAAAGTATGTTGCGGGCGTTGTATCAAAGTGGTGCCCGTATCAGTCTGACAACCATGCAGGATCTACTGTGCCAGGATAATGGATCCAGGATCAATCAGCCCAACACCATGGGTAACTGGACTTACCGTTTACCACCGGACTACCTGTCCCGGCTTGAAAGCAGTTTATTGGCAACACTTACGACTATCTACAGGAGACAACCGGATGAACCTATTCAGTAAAGAAGACTTTATTTTCAATATCAAAACCACCTTGAGATCGAACTATGGTGTCGGACTTGACCAGGCAAAAGATTATGAAATTTATAATTCTGTCAGTAAAGTGATCATGCGGATCCTCAGCCAGTACTGGGAATCTGATCAATCAAGGCACAATTATCGCACTGCTTACTATCTGTCAAGCGAATACTTAATGGGCAGAGCTCTAAGTAACAACTTGACCAACCTGACCATTTATCAGGATGTCAAAACCGCACTGGAAGAAGTCGGTTTAAATCTGAATGCGATTGAAGATGTCGAACGCGATGCCGGGCTCGGTAATGGCGGTCTGGGACGTCTGGCAGCCTGCTTTCTGGATTCGGCTGCAACCCACGGCTATCCGCTCCACGGCTACGGCATTCGCTATGAATACGGCATTTTTAAACAAGAATGGCAAAACGGTCGCCAGACGGAAAAAGCAGATGACTGGCTGCGCTTTGGTGATCCCTGGTCGATCCGTCGTGAATCGGAACGTGTCATGGTCCATTATGCCGATCAGACGGTCTATGCCGTTCCCTATGACACCCCGATCGTCGGCTATTCGTCCAATATCATCAATACCTTACGGCTGTGGCGGTCTGAACCGATCGAAGAGTTCAACTTTGAACTGTTCAATAATCAAGACTATGATGCCGCCATGTATGAAAAAAACCGGGCGGAAGATATTTCCCGGGTACTTTATCCGAATGACGACCGGCTGGAAGGTAAGATCCTGCGCTTAAAGCAGCAATATTTCTTTGTATCAGCTTCGATACAGGATCTGCTGGCAAAGCACAAGCACAAGCTGCACCGGCTGGATAATTTTCCTGAGCGCAATGCGCTCCAGTTGAATGACACTCATCCGGCTGTTGCCATTGCTGAATTTATCCGCATCCTGGTCGATGAAGAAGGCATAGAGTTTGAACATGCTCTCCACCTGGCCCAGCAGACCTTCAGCTATACCAATCACACCATATTGAGTGAAGCACTAGAATCCTGGGATGAGGACCTCTACCGACGTATCCTGCCCCGGATCCATGACATTATTTTCCAGATCGATCAAATCATGGTGAAAGAATTAGAGGGTGACGGACTGAACCACGATCAAATAACCGATCTGCGTATCATTCGCGATGGACGGATCCACATGGCTCACCTGTCGATTTATGGATCCAAATTTGTCAACGGCGTGGCGGCTCTGCATACCCAGATCCTTATCTCGCAGGAACTAAAACGTTTCTATGATGTCTGGCCGGAAAAATTCCAAAACAAAACCAATGGGATCACTCAACGACGCTGGATGC
>JAAZLX010000069.1 GCA_012799095.1 Tissierellia bacterium | reverse complement strand
TTTGCGCACTTTAAATATTAACCAAATCGAACCTGAAAGGAGGTTACGATGCCAAGATCCTTTCCGCTGAAAAGAACAAGAAACATTGGTATAATGGCGCATATTGACGCCGGTAAAACTACCACTACTGAACGGGTCTTGTTCTATACAGGCAGAAATTACAAAATTGGTGAAACGCACGAAGGTTCCGCCACAATGGACTGGATGGAACAAGAGCAAGAACGCGGAATCACCATCACATCAGCGGCAACCACAGCTGTGTGGAAAGACCACGCCATTAACATTATCGATACGCCCGGTCACGTAGACTTCACGGCTGAAGTTGAGCGATCACTTCGTGTCCTCGATGGTTCGGTGGCGGTCTTCTGTGCCAAAGGTGGGGTAGAACCACAAAGTGAAACCGTATGGCGCCAGGCTAATAAGTATGGTGTTCCCCGGTTAGCTTTCGTCAATAAGATGGATATCAATGGAGCCGACTTCTTCCGGGTGTATCGTCATCTGAAAGAACGTCTCGGGGCTAATCCCGTTCCTATCCAACTGCCGATTGGAGCAGAAGATAAATTTGTTGGTATGATCGACCTGGTCGACATGATTGCCGAAATTTATAAAGATGAACTGGGAAAAGAAATTGAAATCGGTGATATTCCGGAAGAGTTAATGGAACAGGCACTGGAATACCGTGAGAAGATGATCGAAAGTGTGGTCGAAACTGACGAAGAAATGATGGAAAAATACTTCGCCGGAGAAGAACTGACACGCGATGAACTGATTGCAACCATCCGAAAAGCAACCATTGCCAATGAAATCGTACCGATGCTTTGTGGCTCAGCTTATCGAAACAAGGGCGTCCAGTTGCTGTTGGATGCGGTAATCGATTATCTCCCCAGCCCGCTGGATATTCCTGCAATTAACGGTTTTGAACCCGATTCTAAAGAACCGATCGAACGTCATCCGGATGACGCCGAACCTTTCAGTGCCTTGGCATTCAAAGTTATGACCGACCCCTTTGTCGGTCGTCTGACCTACAGCCGGGTATACTCCGGTATATTAAGCTCAGGTTCTTATGTGTATAACAGCACCAAAGGGCAGAGAGAACGAATCGGTCGGATCCTTAAAATGCACGCCAATGATCGCGAAGAGGTCAAAGAAGTTTATACCGGAGAAATCGTTGCGATCGTTGGACTGAAAAACACCACCACAGGGGATACACTATGTGACCCTGATCATCCTGTCATACTAGAGAGCATGGTCTTTGCTGAACCGGTCATCAGTGTTGCGATTGAACCCAAGACTCGTGCCGGACAGGAAAAACTGGGCATCGCCTTAGCCAAATTGATGGAAGAAGATCCCACCTTCCAATCGTATACCAATGATGAAACCGGTCAGACAATTATCGCCGGAATGGGTGAATTACACCTGGAGATCATGGTTGACCGACTTCTGCGGGAGTTCAAAGTCGAAGCAAATATCGGCGCTCCGCAGGTGGCTTATCGCGAGACAATTAAGGGTAATGCCGATATTGATGAGAAATATGCCCGCCAAAGTGGTGGACGCGGCCAGTATGGTCATGTTAAAATTCGAGTTAGTAAAGGCGAACCGGGTTCCGGTTATCAATTTACAAACTCTATTGTCGGCGGAGCTATTCCGAGAGAGTACATCGGTCCGGTAGACCAGGGTATTCAAGAAGCGATCCAGAGCGGACTTCTCGGAGGCTATGAGGTCGTTGATCTGGCAGTCGATCTATATGACGGCTCCTATCATGATGTCGACTCATCTGAAATGGCCTTTAAGATCGCAGGTTCAATGGCGATCAAGAAAGCCCTGGCCAAAGCTGGTTCCGAACTGCTCGAACCCTATATGAAAGTCGAAGTTACTACCCCCGAGGATTATCTCGGCGATGTAATGGGTGACTTAAACTCCCGCCGAGGACGCCTTGAAGGCATGAATGCGGAAGATGGAGCACAGGTCATTCGAGCCCAAGTGCCACTGTCGGAAATGTTTGGTTATTCGACGGACCTGCGATCAAAATCTCAGGGCCGTGCCCAATACACCATGCAGTTCGATCACTATGAAGCTGTACCTGAATCAATTGCCGCCAAAGTATTGAAGTAAAATCTAGGAGGATATCATGGCAAAAGAAGTATTTGAACGTAACAAGCCCCACATTAACATCGGAACGATCGGTCACGTCGACCACGGTAAAACTACACTGACAGCAGCAATTACCAAAACTCTGTATGACCGCTATGGTTTCGGTAAAACGTTTGCTTTTGACCAAATCGACAAAGCACCGGAAGAAAAAGAACGTGGAATTACTATTTCTACTTCACACGTTGAGTATGAAACCCCCAACCGTCACTACGCCCACGTTGACTGCCCCGGCCACGCCGACTATGTTAAAAACATGATCACAGGTGCTGCTCAGATGGACGGTTCCATTCTGGTCGTTAGTGCCGCTGATGGAGCTATGCCGCAAACTCGTGAGCACATCCTGCTGAGCCGTCAAGTCGGCGTTCCTTACATCGTTGTCTTCTTAAACAAAGTCGACATGGTCGATGACGAAGAACTGCTGGAACTGGTTGAAATGGAAATCCGTGAACTGCTCGACGAATACGAATTCCCGGGTGATGACACTCCGATTTTCCGTGGATCAGCTCTGCTGGCTCTCGAAGATACATCTTCCAAATGGGGAGATACTATTGTCGAAATGTTTGAAACCATCGATGAGTACATTCCGAATCCGGAACGTGATATTGACAAAGCATTCCTGATGCCGGTCGAAGACGTTTTCTCGATCACAGGTCGAGGTACAGTTGCCACTGGACGGATCGAACGTGGCCAAGTCAAAATTGGTGATGAGATCGAACTGGTCGGTCTGGCTGACAAAGCCCGCAAACTGATCGTTACTGGCGTTGAAATGTTCCAAAAGACCCTCAATGAAGGTCTGGCCGGCGACAATGTCGGTATCCTGCTGCGCGGTATTCAACGGACTGAAATCGAGCGGGGACAAGTTCTGGCCAAACCCGGCTCCATCAATCCTCACCGTAAATTTACTGCTCAAGTATACGTTCTGAAAAAAGAAGAAGGTGGCCGTCATACGCCGTTCTTCCCGGGATATCGTCCCCAGTTCTTCTTCAGAACAACTGACGTTACCGGATCCATCGAGTTCCCGGAAGGTCAGGAAATGTGTATGCCTGGCGACAACATTATCATGCAGATCGAGCTGATCGCTCCGATCGCTATCGAAGAAGGTCTCCGTTTCTCCATTCGTGAGGGCGGCCGTACCGTCGGTGCCGGATCTGTTGTTTCCATCGTAGAATAATTGATTCTCTAAAAGACAGGTTTTATGACCTGTCTTTTTTGTGTAAATCTCGTGTTATCGGTTATGATGAGATAAGATACAGGAGGAATAACATATGAAAATACCAAATAGAATCAGACTAGCTCATTTACCAACTCCGATCGAAGAAATCTCCCGCCTCGATTTACCTTCCGACATTCGATTGTTCCTGAAACGGGATGATTTCACCGGGATCGAAGTATCGGGCAACAAAGTGAGAAAACTGGAATTTTTATTGGATGATGCCATCCGTCAGGGATGTGACACGTTGATCACTTGTGGGGGACTACAATCGAATCATGCCCGGGCAACAGCAGCTGTTGCAGCGAAATTAGGACTGAAATGTATCCTGGTGTTACGTACTGCCTCGCAAGAACAACCTGAAGGGAATTTACTGCTTGATCATTTGTTCGGAGCGGATATTCGGTTGGTGACACCTGAAGATTTCTCCCAAAACCTTGACAATATCATGCAACAACTAGCTGATGAAGTTGATTCTTCTGGAGGCAAGGCATATCTTATTCCGCTAGGAGCATCCAATCCGCTTGGGACCTTCGGTTATTTTCATGCCATGGAAGAGATCTTGCAACAAGAAAAGGAACTGGATATGACCTTTGATACCATCGTGTGCACAGTCGGTTCCGCCGGGACCTATGCCGGATTAGTTTTTGCTAATCAATTGCTCCAGGCGGAAAAGCATATTGTTGGGATCAACATATCAGATTCTGCCGATCATTTCCGTAATGTCACGATGAGTCTATGGGAGGGTTTTTGTCAGATCCTGGGAATTGACCAGGAACTAACAGAACCACTTCATATATTGGATGGGTTTGTTGGACGGGGTTATGCTCTCAATACACCAGAGGAGATGAAATTTATCCGAGATATAGCCGGACGTACCGGAATCGTGTTTGATCCGGTTTATACCGGCAAAGCAATGTTGGGGCTTGTGACAACACTGAAACAACATCATCCGCTATTCAGTCGTTCAAACAATATATTGTTTATTCATACCGGTGGGCTATATGGCTTATTTCCCAAAACTGATGAATTTTCCGATTTGATTTAAATAAGTACTTTTAGACTTGACATTTGCGTTGCAAATGATTAAAGTGTTATAAACGCAATGAAGAGAAGAGTAATCTTGAACCGGAGTTCATAGAGAGCCTGAGCAGGTGAAAGCAGGTAACTGGGAACAAGACGAAGATGGTCTCGGAGCGACGTGGCCGATATTTAGGTCATGGCGGGAGCGCCCGTTACAGCGACAGGGTATAAGGCCGACGGCCCGTACCTGGCGAGGTCTACTTAGCAATGAGTAGATAAATCAAGGTGGTAACACGTGCGTAATGCTCGTCCTTTATAAGGACGGGCTTTTTTATTATCAATATGGAGGAAAAGATGAGTTATATCGAAACACAATGTGTCCAGGCGGGTTATGAACCAAACAGTGGCGATACCAGAATTGCACCGATCGCCCAATCAACGACATATTACTATGAACAGGCCGGCGATGTAGCACAATTATTTGACCTGGAGAAAGAAGGCCATATGTATTCCCGGATCTCCAATCCATCGGTGGAGGTCCTCGAGAAAAAAATTGCCATTCTGGAAGGCGGAGTGGGAGCACTTGGCGTTTCCAGTGGACAATCAGCCAGTCTGCTGGCAGTGCTGACGATCACTGATGCCGGTGATCACATTATCGCCATGAATAATCTCTATGGGGGCACCTTTACCTTGTTGTCGTCTACATTAAAACGACTGGGGATCGAATCGACCTTTTTATCACCGGATGCCTCGGAAGAAGAAATATCCCGATCTGTTCGGGACAATACAAAATTGATCTTCGGCGAGACGATCGGCAACCCTCTAGTCGATGTGCTTGATATTGAACGGATCGCCACTATCGCTCATCAGCATGATCTTCCACTGATTGTAGACAATACACTGGCTACACCGATACTTTGCCGACCGATCGAATGGGGAGCGGATATTGTCGTTCATTCTGCCACCAAATATCTCGACGGTCACGCCACTTCCCTGGGAGGATTGATTGTGGACTCAGGTAAGTTCGATTGGACTAAGAGTTCACGGCATCCTCAACTAGTCGAGCCGGACCCGACCTATCATGGGTTAAGTTATAGTGAAACCTTTGGACCGGCTGCGTTTATCGTCAGAGCCCGGGCCGCTTTCTTAAGGGATTTTGGGACAACATTAAGTCCATTCAATGCCTTTTTGATCAATCTCGGGACTGAGACACTGCACTTGAGAATGGAGCGCCACAGCAGCAACGCGCTGAAAATGGCTCAATATCTGGAAAAGCATCCGAATGTCGAATGGGTAGCCTATCCCGGGTTGGAAAACTCGCCCACGAAACCACTGGCTGACAAATATCTATCCGGCGGTTCCGGGATCATTGCCTTTGGTGTCAAAGGAGGTGCTAAAGAAGCGGTTGAGTTTATTGATAAACTGAAACTGGCTTCGATGGTCGTTCATCTGGGCGATTTGAGAACTCATGTCCTGCACCCGTCTTCGATGACGCACCGGCAGCTGAGTCAAGAGCAACAGCTTGCTTCAGGTATCACACCCAATTTGATCCGCCTATCAGTTGGCATTGAAAATGTGTCCGATATTATTGCTGATATCCAACAAGCGCTAGAATAGGAGTATCCAGTGTCACCGATCATTGAAAAAAACTTTCTCGAACAAAAATCCGATACATTTTGGATGACCAGGCGTCGGGCTGACCATCAGGACATTCGACCGCTAAAAATTGCAATCCTGAATTTGATGCCGAACAAATTGGAGACGGAAGAGCAATTGTTCCGGGTGCTGTCTAATACTCCATTGCAGTTAGATATTGAACTGATTCGAACGGAGACGTATCAGTCGAAAAACACCTCTCCGGAAATATTGAAACGACGCTATCGTTATTTCTCGGAATTACATGATGAAAAGTTTGATGCCTTCATCATCACCGGTTCACCGATCGAAAAAATGGATTTTGAAGAGGTAGCTTACTGGGAAGAACTGACACATATTTTTGACTATGTACGCGAACATGTCTACTCGACACTTTTCTTGTGTTGGTCAGCCCAGGCCGCATTATATTATTACTACGGGATTCGGAAACATCTGGTCGATCAAAAGATCTTTCAACTGGAAAGGTTCCGAACCTTATATGACGGTCCCTTGAGTCGGGGTTTCGATAGCAGTTTCGTGGTGCCGCAATCTCGATATACATTAGTCAAAACCGCTGATATCATAAATAACCGGAACTTGATCCTGTATGCCGGCAGCCAAGAGACCGGAGCACAGATCGTGGCCAGTCAAGACCATCGTTTCGTGTTTAGTGCCGGTCATTTAGAATATGATGAGGATACACTCGACAAAGAATATCGTCGTGATATGACCAAGGGGATGTCAACGAAGCCGCCGAAGAATTATTATTGGAATGATGACCCTGACGATCAAGTATTGGGTGGGTGGAAAGCAACTGCCAACCTGTTTTTTTCCAACTGGATAAACTACTGTGTTTATCAGCAGACACCATATGAGATCGAGAAGATCCCGAAAAAAATAGTGGCCAAGTTTGGTGGAACATCGCTTAGCGAAGCAGCTCAGTTTTCCAAAGTCAAGCAGATCATAAACAACGGCAAACAGGCGGTGATCGTAGCTTCCGCTCCCGGTAAGCGGAATGAACATGATCACAAGGTGACGGATCAGCTGATAGATTACAGCAATATGAAATCAGAGATCGCTGGCCTGACCCGCCGAATCGAACAACTGAAAGCACTGGGTGAGACAGCACTGAAAGATTTTGAAGACAGGTTTCATGAAATCGCAGACCGGTTAGACTTGGACGGATCTGCCAGACAGGACATCCTTCAGGTCTGTACTGAACTCAGCAGCAGTGAAGACCGATCATTTATCGTCAGCCGGGGTGAATATCTCAACGCTAAACTATTGGCGAAGTACCTTGATTATCAGTTTATTGATGCGATCGATCTGATCCGGTTCGACGCCTCAGGCAATCTAGATGGAGAAACAACAGCCAAACAAATACGCCATGCCCTGAAGCAGGGCGGTGGCGTTGTCGTACCGGGGTTTTACGGACAAAACCCCTACGGACACATAAAGCTGTTGGATAGAGGCGGCTCTGATATTACCGGCTCTCTGATCGCATCTGCTCTCAAATCTGAGGTCTATCAAAACTGGACCGATGTCAATGGTGTAATGGATGATGATCCGGCTCATAATCCTGCGGCTGAGAGTTATGCCTTTTTAAGTTATGAGCAATTGCTCGAAATCACCCAGTCCGGGGCCGGAGTTTACCATCCCGATGCCATCAAACCATTAGTGGACTCCGGTGTCCGGTTAGAAATCAAGAACACCAATCAACCTCAGGCTGAAGGAACGAAAGTAGGTAAGTATGAAACAGAGGACGATTAGTATCGCTCTATTGGGTCACGGAACTGTCGGCCGATCTGTCTATCGGATCATTCAGGAAAATCATGACCGTTTTGTGGAAAATATCAGACAACGAACCGGTCAAACGGTCGATCCTCAGATCATCGGAGTCCTTGTGAGTGATCTGAAGAAGCATTCCGAACTCGGAGCGATTGCCACCACCGATCCTACACGACTACTTGAGCAGGACGTTGACATCCTGATCGAATTGATCGGTGGCCAGTCTCCCGCCACAGAACTTATGACGAAAGCGCTCAGTTCAGGGATAGACGTTGTAAGTGCCAATAAACAGGCTATTTTCTCATCCCAAGGTAAGCTTGAAAAAATCGCCCGGGACCATCATGTCAGTTTTCACTATGAGGCTGCCGTCGCCGGAGCCATCCCGATCCTGCGCAGTGTAAAATCACTCGTTTCAGGAAGAATAACCAAAATCGAAGGCATTTTAAATGGATCAACCAACTACATTCTGACCCAGGTAGCCCAGGGAGTATCTTTAGATAAAGCTCTCCAGCAAGCATCAGACAGAGGCTTTTTAGAAGCAGATCCATCAAGTGATGTCGATGGCTTTGATGCGATGTACAAGTTGGGCATATTAACGTATCTGGCGACCGGCAGATATCCCGGGGAAGATGATATCGAGCGGGTTGGCATCACCGGTCTTAGTCCGGATGAGATCGAACAGGCCGGGTTAGCCGATAAAAAGTATAAACTGATTGCTTCGGCAGATTTCGAAACCGGCAGATATTCTATCAAACCGGTCGCCCTGGAATCCGATCACGATCTGTACCGAGTCGATGGTGCATTAAATGGTATCTCACTGTGGCATGAGCATGCCGGAGGACTATTCTTCCAGGGAGCCGGTGCTGGTGGCGATGAAACTGCTTCGGCTGTTGTCGGGGATCTGATCGATGCGATCTGTCTACGGATTTTGAGGTGTCAACATGACTAAAATAGCTGTTGTCGGTGCGACCGGGCTGGTCGGCGAAACGATGTTGAACGAGCTGGAAAAGAGACAACTGGAACTTGATATCACTCTGCTGGCTTCAGCTTCCTCGGTTGGAAAAAAAATGGGCTTTCTGGGCAAAGACCTGATCGTTAAGGAACTGACTCCGGATAGCTTCCGTGGAATCGATGTCGCACTGTTTGCTGTCGAAAGTGATGTTTCAAAAAAATATGCTCCTCACGCCAAAACAGCCGGCTGTCTCGTAATCGATAATTCGAGTGCCTTTCGGATGGAGCCCAATGTGCCTTTGATCGTGCCGGAGGTCAATCCGGAAGACATCAAACAACACCAAGGCATCATCGCCAACCCCAATTGCTCGACCATACAGTCGGTCGTTCCATTGCTGGCGCTTAAGCCCTTCGGGTTGAAGAGAGTGATCTATACCACGTATCAGTCGGTCTCAGGCTCGGGCAAAGCCGGGATCGAGGATCTGGAACGTGGCCAACGAGGAGAACCCAACTTGTTCTATCCCTTGCCGATCGCCAATAATGTCATACCTCAGATCGATTCGTTTCTGGATGATGGATACACCGGTGAAGAGATGAAAATGATCCATGAGACAAAAAAGATCCTTCACCTGCCGGACTTGCAAGTCACAGCGACCACTGTCCGGGTACCGCTTCAAAGCGGTCATTCCGTCGCGATTATCGTTCAGACAGAACGACCTTTTGAAATAAGTCATGTCAAGCAGGCACTGGCGGCAACTCCCGGATTGATTTTTGTCGATGCTCCCGATTTCCCAACACCGCTCCAGGCCAGCGGACGGGAAGATATCCTGGTAGGCCGGGTGCGTCGGGACTATTCTGCAGAGAACAGTATCCACATCTGGTGTGTGGCAGACAACATCCGTAAAGGGGCGGCAGGGAACGCCGTTCAAATATTAGATACTATTCTGGAACATACCGATTTGGTTTGATCAGGAGCTTCCTTTTCGGCCCAATCTATGCTATAGTCAATACAGTCCAAGAGATTGGAATCCAAACTCGAAACAATCACCGAAAAATACAATAAAATCACAAAAACCCCTTGACAACAGGGGGTTTTTCATTTAAAGTATATGAGTGTGCTCGAGAACGGTGATGGCAGAGGTTACCCGCCTACCGGGACATTTTTGTCGGAGCGAGAATGACTCCTTGAAGTCATTCGACGGGCATATTTACTACGGAACACCAGGACCCGTGTTACGTATACTAATAGGAGGAAAACATGGAAGGTCAAAAAATCAGAATTAAACTTAAGTCTTTTGATCACAAGATACTCGATCAATCGGCCCAGAAGATCGTTGAGACAGCAAAATCAACCGGAGCAGAAGTATCCGGTCCGATCCCGCTGCCGACGCACAAAGAAATTATTACCGTGATCCGAGCAACTCACAAGTACAAGGACAGCCGTGAGCAGTTCGAATCCAAAACACACAAACGTCTGATCGACATTACCGGTACTAGCAAGCGAACAGTTGATTCGCTCATGCGCCTCGATTTACCGGCCGGCGTCGATATCGAAATCAAACTGTAAGAAATTTTAGTACGATTGCCAATGCAATCCGCTGTAAAATTCAGGAGGAATCATGAAAGCAATGATCGGTCGCAAGATCGGGATGACGCAGCTGTATGATGAGTCAGGCAACCAAGTGCCTGTGACAGTCATCGAATGTGGGCCTGCCGTCGTCACACAAATCAAGACCCAAGAAAAAGATGGTTATCAAGCCGTACAAATCGGTTTTGATGTGATGAAAGAATCACGTATGAACAAACCGTCGCTGGGCCATTTCAAAAAAGCCGGTGTTACACCACGACGTCGTCTCAAAGAAGTCAAAGTTGATGACGTATCACAATACACCCTCGGCCAAGAACTGAAAGCCGATGTCTTCGCCGCAGGCGATCAAGTCGACATCAGCGGTCTTTCCAAAGGTAAAGGGAATCAAGGGATGATCCGTCGCTGGAATCATTCCCGTGGACCTGAGAGTCACGGTTCGAAATTCCACCGTACTCCGGGCGGTCGAAGTGCTTCTTCTTCACCGGGACGTGTTTTTAAAGGTCAACGCGGTCCAGGCCGAATGGGATACAAAAATGTCACCGTTCAAAACCTGGAAGTTGTCCTGGTCGATCCCGAACGAAATCTGATGCTGGTCAAAGGCGCAGTACCGGGTCCTAAAAAAGGCATCATCACCATAAAGTCCACTGTCAAGATGAACAAATAAGGAGGACACTGTGCCGACTATTAAAATGATCAATCAACAAGGCAATGAAGTGGAATCGGTCGAACTGAACGATTCAATCTTCGGAATTGAGCCCAATGTCCATGTAATGCACGAAGCGGTAGTCAACTACCTGGCCAATCAACGCCAAGGTACGTTTGCTGCCAAGACGAGAGGCGATGTTCGCGGCGGTGGTCGCAAACCCTTCCGTCAAAAAGGGACCGGCCGGGCTCGTCAAGGTTCCACAACCTCTCCCAACCAAGTTGGCGGTGGTGTCGTGTTTGCTAAGAAGCCACGTGATTTCTCTTATTCATTACCGAAGAAAATCCGTCGTTTAGCCCTCAAAAGCGCCCTCAGCCAAAAAGTTCTCGATCAAGAAATGATCTTGGTCGACAAGCTGGAGCTGGAAAACGGTAAAACAAAGGAAATGGTAGCCATACTAAGCACCTTTGAAGCTGACAAAAAGCCGTTGATCGTATTGGGAGACAAGAATCTCGCGGTCGAGCGAGCTGCTCGCAACCTACCGAATACGAAAGTACTTTACACAAACAATATCAACACTTACCAGATCCTGAATCATCAGAATTTGATTCTGACTAAGGATGCACTCGAGAAAATCGAGGAGGTATACAAATAATGAATGCCTACGATATTATTATCGCTCCGATCATTTCGGAAAGATCGACAGATTTGATCGCTGAGAAGAAATATACCTTCCGGGTCGATCCGAGAGCGAACAAATACCAGATCAAGGATGCTGTCGAAGAAATCTTCAAAGTCGACGTTGCCCGTGTCAACACGATGCATGTTGTTGGAAAAGAAAAGCGTCAAGGCCGTTACACCGGCTACACCAGAACCTGGAAGAAAGCCATTGTCACACTGACGCCTGACAGCAAAGAAATCCAGATCTTCGAAGGCCTGTAGGAGGAAACATGTCGATTAAAACATTCAAACCGACTTCGGACGGTCTGCGCCATGCGGCCCTGCCAAGCTTCGAAGAAATAACCAAAAGCGAACCGGAGAAATCTCTGCTCGCACCTTTAAAAAGAAAAGCCGGGCGCAATGCCCAAGGCAAGATCACTGTTCGCCATCGTGGCGGCGGTCATCAGAAAAAGTATCGCCTGATCGACTTTAAACGTCGCAAAGACAATATACCGGCCCGAGTAGCCTCGATCGAATACGATCCCAACCGCTCAGCCTACATTGCACTGCTGCACTATGTCGACGGTGCGAAAAGCTACATCCTGGCACCCAATCGACTGAAAGTCGATGATATGGTCGTCAGCGGTGAGGACGTCGATATCAAAGTCGGCAACGCCCTACCACTCAGTTCAATCCCGCTCGGTACCATCATTCACAATATCGAGCTCAAAGCCGGTAAAGGTGGCCAACTGGTACGCAGTGCCGGTAACTTTGCACAATTGATGTCCCGTGAAGGCGACTATGTACAAGTACGTCTCCCCTCGGGTGAAGTCCGGATGATCCGTAAGGAATGTCGGGCTACCATCGGTCAAGTCGGTAATATCGAACACGAAATCGTCAATTTAGGTAAAGCCGGTCGTAAAAGAAATATGGGTCGACGCCCGCATGTTCGCGGCAGTGTCATGAACCCGGTCGATCACCCGCACGGTGGTGGTGAAGGGAAAGCTCCGATTGGACGTCCCTCACCGGTCAGCCCCTGGGGTAAGCCGACAGCCGGTTACAAAACTCGTAAAAAAGGCAAACATTCCGATAAATACATTGTTCGTAAGCGGAAGAAATAAAAGGAGAGCCAATTGAGTAGATCAATGAAAAAAGGCCCTTTCGTCCATGCCGGTCTGTTAAAAAAGATCGAAGCGATGAATGCCAAAAATGAGAAAAAAGTAGTAAAGAGCTGGTCTCGCTCATCGACCATTTTCCCGCAATTTGTCGGACACACAATTGCCGTACATGATGGTCGCAAGCATATTCCAGTCTATATCGTAGAAGATATGGTCGGACACAAACTCGGTGAATTTGCCCCGACTCGGACCTTTCGTGGTCACGCCGGTGACAAAAAGGCCAAACTTAAGAAGAGATAGGAGAAGTCATGCAAGCTAAAGCAGTTGCCAAATATGTCCGTATTTCTTCTCGCAAGATGAAACCGGTTTGCAATCTGATTCGCGGGAAGAGTATTGAAGAAGCTCAGGCTATTCTGACCTTTACACCGCGAAAATCAGCCCGTGTTCTTCTGAAAGTCTTAAACTCCGCCGTTGCCAATGCCGAAAACAATCATGACCTGATGGCTGAAGACCTGTATGTGTCTGAAGCATATGCCAATCAAGGGCCGGGCATGAAACGGTATCGGGCCGGAGCCAGAGGAATGGCCAGCCCGTACGTCCATCGTTCCAGCCACATCGGTGTGGTTGTTGCGGAGAGAGAGTAGGAGGAGACAAATGGGTCAAAAAGTAAGTCCGCACGGACTGCGCGTCGGCATCATTAAAGATTGGGATTCCAAATGGTATGCTGACAAAGAAAATATCCCGGCACTGATTGTTGAAGACTCTCAGATCCGCGATTATATCACTAAAAATTATTACAACGCCGGTATTTCCCGAGTATATATCGATCGGGCCGGCAATAAAAATGTGTCGATCAATATTTTTACATCCAAACCCGGCATGATCGTCGGCAAAGGTGGAGAAACGATCAAATCGATTCGAGCACAAATTCAAAAGATGACCGGCAAAGCCGTTCATATCGATGTTTCCGAAGTAGAAAACCCAGATGCTGATGCCTTATTGGTTGCCCAAAGTGTAGCTGAGAGCATCGAACGCCGTGTTTCTTTCCGTCGTGCTATGAAGCAGGCCATTGGCCGCACGATGCGAACCGGTGTTGAAGGTGTCAAGATCATGGTCAGCGGCCGTCTCGGTGGTGCTGATATTGCCCGAAGCGAGAGCTATACCGAAGGTAAGGTTCCGCTGTCAACACTTCGAGCCAATATCGATTACGGTCTGGCCGAAGCTGACACCACTTATGGAAAAATCGGTGTCAAAGTCTGGTTGTACAAAGGCGAAATTCTGGTTGATCCGGAAGAAGGTAAAATCCTGTATCGCCAGACTGCCAAGAAACGTCAACCGCGCGGCCAGGGTGGCCGACGCAGAAATGATCAACGGGGACGACGACGTCCACCCCGGCAACAAGATCGATAAGGAGGCGGACTGATGTTACAGCCTAAAAGAGAGAAAAGACGCCGCGTCCATCGTGGCCGGATGAAGGGAATCGAGCAACGGGGAAATGAAATCACCTACGGCCAATATGGCCTGGTTGCTTTGGAACCCGCTTGGATTACGGCCAATCAAATTGAAGCGGCCCGTATCGCTATCAACCGTAAAATTAAACGGGGCGGGAAGGTCTGGATCAAGATATTCCCCCACAAGCCGGTGACACAAAAGCCTGCCGAAACCCGCATGGGTGCCGGTAAAGGTGCACCGGAATATCACGCCGCTGTTGTTCGCCCCGGTCGGGTCATGTTTGAACTGAGTGCCGTTGGCGAAGATCTCGCTCGAGAAGCCATGCGCCTGGCAGCCATGAAACTGCCGATCAAGTGCAAGTTTGTCATGAAGGGCGAAGAAGGAGGATCGGATGAAAGTTAGAGAATTGCGTGAACTTTCAGTAACCGAACTGAATAGCAGATTGAATGATCTGAAAGCAGAACTGTTCAACCTTCGTTTCCAACACGCAACCGGTCAGCTGGAAAATAATTCCCGCATCAAACTGGTTCGTCGGGATATCGCTCGCGTGAAGACGCTGATCCACGAAAATGAACTGAAGGCGTAGGAGGATGACAATGGCAAGAAATAAACGAAAAGTCAGATCCGGCGAAGTCATCTCCAACAAAATGGACAAGACCATCGTCGTAAACGTAATCCGGCACGTCAGCCATCCACTGTATCAGAAAAAGGTCAAGTTATCCAAAAGATATCATGCCCATGACGAAAACAATCAGTGCCAAATTGGCGACAAAGTGCAAATTATGGAAACCAGACCAATCAGTCGCCATAAAAGATGGCGTCTGGTAGACATCACAGAAAAAGCCAAGTAGGAGGACACGCATGATTCAACAAGAAAGTCGACTCGTGGTCGCTGATAACAGCGGTGCTCGTGAACTCCTGGTCATCCGCGTTCCGGGTGGCACCCGTCGTCGTTATGCCAATGTAGGGGACATCGTCGTCTGCACAGTCAAACAGGCGACACCGGGCGGCGCTGTAAAAAAAGGTGACATTGTGAAAGCGGTCATCGTCCGGACTGTTCATGGTCTGCATCGTAAAGATGGCGTATTTGTACGCTTCGATGATAACGCTGCTGTAATTGTTAAAGAAGACTTAAACCCAGTCGGAACCCGTATTTTCGGGCCGGTCGGTCGGGAACTTCGAGCCAAACGCTTTATGAAGATCCTGTCGCTGGCACCGGAAGTGCTGTAGGAGGATCCATGAAAATTAAAAAAGGTGATCAGGTGATTGTCATCGCCGGTGACGACAAGGGTAAGACCGGAGAAGTTCTGGCAGTGATTCCCAAAACGAATCGCGTGCTGGTCCAAGGCATCAATATGGTGACAAAACACCAAAAACCCAATATGAAAAATAATACCGGCGGAATTTTTCGCCAAGAAGCCCCGATCCACATGTCGAACGTTATGTTCTACGACAAGAGCACCAAAACCGGTACCCGCGTCAAATATAATGTGTTAAAAGACGGGCGCAAGACTCGTGTCTCGGCGAAGACCAACGACACGATTGACTAGGAGTGAGCTATGGCAAGATTAAATGATATATACAAGGAAAGCATCGCTCCCAAAATGATGGAAAAATTCAATTATCAATCGGTTATGCAGATCCCCAAGCTAAACAAGATCGTGATCAACATGGGTGTCGGTGAAGCCAAAGATAATCCGAAAGCACTCCAGAATGCGACGGAAGAACTGCGTCAGATCACTGGTCAAACACCGATCGTCACCTCTGCAAAGAAGTCGATTGCTAACTTCAAGCTGCGTGATGGTATGAAGATTGGCCTTAAAGTCACACTGCGCGGGGAAAGAATGTATGAATTCTTAGACCGTCTGGTTTCGATAGCACTTCCGAGGGTCAGGGACTTCCGTGGTCTCAACCCGAACTCCTTTGACGGCCGTGGAAACTATTCCATGGGAGTCCGTGAACAACTGATTTTTCCTGAAATCAGCTACGATCAAGTCGAGTCCGTTCGCGGAATGGATATTACTATTGTTACAACGGCCGAGACCGACGAGGAAGCTCGCGAACTGCTGACGCTGTTCGGACTTCCCTACCGCCAATAGGAGGAATGATGGCAAAAACATCGCTTAAAATAAAGCAATCCCGCAAACCGAAATACAGCACCCGAGCTTATACTCGATGCAATTTGTGCGGCCGCCCGCGGGCAGTCCTGCGTAAATACGGTGTGTGTCGGATTTGCTTCCGCGAACTGGCTTACAAGGGAGAAATCCCTGGCGTTCGTAAGGCCAGCTGGTAAGGAGGTCATAGATGATGACTACAGATCCCATTGCTGATATGCTGACACGTATCCGCAATGCCAATAAAGAGCGTCATGCCACCGTTGAGGTGCCGTCTTCCAAGATGAAACTCGCGATGGCGCAAATTCTTCTGGACGAAGGATTTATTAAAGGTTTTGAGCAAATGGAATCAGATAATCCGCAAGGAATGATCAAGATCCAGCTCAAATATGCAAGCGACAAACAACGTGTCATTACAGGGTTGAAAAGAATTTCCAAACCCGGTCTGCGCGTTTACTCAAAATATGACCAGCTGCCCCGCGTTTTAGGTGGGCTCGGTATCGCTATGATTTCCACATCACGTGGTATTATGACCGATAAAGAAGCTCGTAAAAGCGGTGTTGGCGGCGAGGTCATCTGCTACATCTGGTAAGGGAGGAAATATGTCACGTATTGGAAAACTGCCAATCGAGATCCCGGCCGGTGTAGAAATCACCCATAAGGATCGATTGATCACCGTCAAAGGTCCGCTGGGAACATTGGAACAACCAATTGACCCGTCAATGATCGTAACGATCGAAGAGGGCAACCTGGTCGTGGATCGTCCGACAGAGAACAAACGCCACAAAGCGTATCACGGTCTCTACCGGACTTTGATTCAAAACATGGTCGATGGAGTGACCAAAGGATATGAGAAAAAACTCCGCATTGAAGGCGTCGGCTATCGTGCAACAAAATCCGGTAAGGATTTAAACCTGCAGGTCGGACATTCCCATCCGATTGTCATGACTGACCCCGAGGGTATTACTGTCGAAGTTCCGACTGCGACCGAAATCATTATCAAAGGTATTGATAAGCAAAAGGTCGGCAACTATGCTGCGAAAATACGCGCCTGGCGTCAACCTGAGCCTTACAAAGGCAAGGGCATCCGCTATCATGATGAACGCGTTCGCCGCAAAGAAGGCAAGTCGGGCAAATAGGGGGAATGAATGGTTAAACAATTTGTACGTAATGATGCCAGAAAAAAACGCCACCAACGTGTCCGTTCGAAAATTCATGGAACGAATGAGCGTCCGCGTCTTTGTATCTTTCGGAGCAATAAAAACATTTATGCTCAGATCATTGACGATGTCGCCGGCAACACATTGGTCAGCGCCTCTAGCCTGGAGGGAAATCTGGAAAACACCAGCAATAAAGCGGCCGCCCGTGCAGTCGGGGAACTGATTGCCGATAAGGCTCTTGAAAAAGGAATTACCAAGGTCGTGTTTGACCGAGCCGGCTATTTGTATCACGGTCGGGTCAAAGAACTGGCCGAAGGCGCCCGTGACAAAGGATTGGAGTTCTAAATGAGCAAACAAAAAATTGATACTTCCCGTATGGATCTCCAAGAACAAGTCGTTCATATTAACCGGGTAACTAAAGTCGTCAAGGGTGGTAGAAATTTCCGTTTCACCGCTCTGGTCGTTGTCGGAGACGGCAATGGACATGTCGGCGTTGGTACCGGTAAAGCCCTGGAAGTTCCGAGCGCGATCCGTAAAGCAATTGCCAATGCCAAAAAGAATCTGGTCAAGGTTTCGCTTCGTGGTACTACCATTCCACACGCGATCAAAGGCCGGGTCGGCGCAGGACAAGTCCTTTTGATGCCTGCTCCGTTAGGTACCGGAATCATCGCAGGAGGTGGTGTCCGGGCCGTACTGGAACTGGCCGGTTACAAAGATATCCGGGCAAAAAGCTTAGGTTCCAGTAATCCCAAAAGCATGGTAGATGCCACAATGGATGGTTTGTCACAATTGATGACCCTGCGTGATGTCGCCAAACTGCGCGGCCGATCGGTAAATGAAATCCTCGGCAAGGAGGTTTAGATGAAACTAAAAATCAAGTTGATTAAAAGTACCATCGGTTCAAAACCGGTTCATCGCAAAAATATTGAAGCACTCGGTCTGAAACGGATCGGACAAGTCGTCGAGCGTGACGACTCTCCCATCACACGAGGCATGATCAAAAAAGCCTCCCATCTACTTGAAGTAGAAGAAGTGAAATAGGAGGCAACATGAAATTACACGAACTGCGCCCGGCAAAGGGTGCTAAAACAAAAAGAACACGGGTAGGCCGCGGTCAAGCTTCCGGTCTGGGTAAAACATCCGGCCGAGGCCATGGCGGTCAAAATTCCCGCAGTGGCGGTGGTGTTCGCCTTGGTTTTGAAGGTGGACAATTGCCGATTTATCGTCGTCTGCCCAAACGCGGCTTCTCGAATGCCCGTTTTGCCACCAAGTATGCCATCATGAACATTGGCACACTGGCAGAGTTGGAGTTGCAAGAGATCACGCCAGAAATCCTGTTGGAACAGGGCGTCATTAAAAAATTATATGACGGTCTTAAGATCCTGGGCGATGGCGACATCAACCGGGCGATGACAGTGAAGGCGCACAAATTCACGAAATCCGCCGTTGAAAAGATTGAAAAGGCGGGCGGCAAAGCTGAGGTGATCTAATGCTGGATACATTGAAGAAGGCTTGGAGAATTCCTGATCTTCGCTCGAAAATCCTGTTCACCTTAGCGATGTTGTTCATCTTCCGCCTGGGAGCGAACATTCCCATACCGGGCATGAACCGTGAACTGCTATTAGCATCGACAACTGCTCAAGAAGGATTGTTGGGTTTCTTTAACTTGATGAGTGGTGGAGCATTCGGCAATGTGTCGCTGTTTGCTTTAGGGATATCTCCTTATATCACGGCTTCGATTGTTATGAACCTGCTGCAGATTGCAGTGCCGTACTTTGAAAATCTAGCGAAAGAAGGCGAGACAGGCCGCAAAAAAATGGCTCAGTATACACGTTACTTAGCGGTGGTACTGGCGCTGTTTCAGGGACTGGCTATGGCCTCGACCATCTTCCGACCGTTCTTCAATAATTACAACGGCTTTTCACTTTTTATCGCCGTGCTGTCTCTGACAGCCGGAACAGCTTTCCTGATGTATCTGGGTGAGAAGATCAACGAGAACGGAATCGGTAACGGTATATCGATGTTCATTTATGCCGGTATTATCTCGCGGCTGCCAGTGTCTCTCTATGCGACCTGGTTCCGTCTGATGGCAGGGGATATCAACATCCTGAATATTTTACTGTTTGCTTTGGTTGCGATTGCTATCGTAGCAGGTGTTGTCTTCATCACGGAAGGTCAACGTCGGATACCCGTCCAATATTCAAAACGAGTTGTCGGACGAAAAATGTATGGCGGTCACACATCGCATATTCCGCTTAAAGTCAATCAGACCGGTGTTATCCCGATCATTTTTGCTATCAGCATACTGATGTTTCCGGGGACATTGACCGCGCTGATCTGGCCCAATACTGCGGCGGCAAACTTTTTTCAAAATTCATTTACCAGTGCCAATTTCTGGTATAACCTGTTTTATGCTTTATTGATCATCTTCTTCACATACTTTTATACTTCAGTCACTTTCAATCCAATTGAAATTGCTGAAAACATGAAGAAGAACGGCGGTTTTATCCCCGGGATCCGTCCCGGTACGCCGACCACCAACTTTATCGCCCGTTCGTTAAATCGTTTGACGATCGTAGGCGCCGTCTTTCTGGCTCTGATCGCTATCCTGCCGACCATTATTCTGGTCGTTGGTAAGATGCCGATGGGCTTTGGTGGAACGTCACTTCTCATTGTCGTCGGGGTGGCTTTAGAGACAGTCAAGCAGATCGAAGCCCAGATGGTGATGCGACACTATAAAGGATTCTTAAAATAATGAATCTGTTATTGATAGGCCCGCCAAATGCGGGAAAGGGTACCCAGGCAAAAAAACTGATCGATCATTTCCAGATGCCCCACGTATCGACCGGGGATCTTCTGAGAGATAACATCGCCAGAAAAACTGAACTGGGCATACTGGCAAAAAGTTATGTTGACAGTGGAGGACTGGTTCCGGATGAATTGGTCATCGATCTAGTCGATCAGGCATTGAGTCAGTATGATCTTCAAAAAGGCGTGCTGTTTGATGGCTATCCGCGAAACATAGCTCAAGCCGAAAATCTCGACGCCCTAATGGCCAAACACGATGCCAGACTCGACACCGTCATTCTGATGCAAGCCGATGACGAAGTATTGATCAACCGGGCAACCGGACGTAGAGTCTGCAGTGGTTGTGGCGCTACCTATCACGTTACCGGACGTCCTCCGAAGATCAGTGGCTTTTGTGACATCTGTCATGAGCCGTTGATCCACCGTCGGGATGACAAAGAAGATGTCATTTCGCACCGGATCGATGTCTATAAACAACAGACCAGACCGTTGGTCGAGTATTATTCCAAAACGGGCCGATTGTTAAAGGTCCGGGGAGAGGGATCGGCTGAAGAAGTCTTCGAAAAGATTATGTCTCTCCTGGGGAATAAAGAATGATCCATATCAAATCGATGAAAGAGATCGAGGTTATGAAAAAAGCCGGAGCGATTACGGCTTATGCCCATAAAATCGCTCGGCAAATGATTCGGCCCGGTATCTCTACCAGCGAACTGGATTTGGCAATCCAACAGGCAATCGTGCAACATGGTGCGACGCCTTCATTCCTGGATTATCGCGGCTATCCTGCTTCCAGTTGTATCTCCTTGAATGACACGATCATTCATGGAATCCCATCAAAAAACGAGATTCTTCAAGAGGGAGATATTGTCAGTATCGATATTGGTGCATGTTTTGATGGCTATCACGGGGACGCCGCCCGGACGTATGGTGTCGGGCAGATCGATCCTCAACATCAAAAATTAATTGATGTAACCAGACAGAGTTTCTTTGAAGGCTTAGCTCATGTCCGAGAAGGCCATCGTTTAGGCGATGTGTCTCAGACCATCCAACGCTATGTTGAACAGAATCAGATGTCGGTTGTAAGAATGTTTACCGGTCATGGTATCGGTAAAGAACTCCATGAAGACCCGGCCGTTCCCAATTACGGCACAGCCGGGCGAGGCCCAAAGTTGGAACCCAATATGGTCCTGGCCATCGAACCGATGGTAAACCTTGGCTCTCACCACGTAAAAGTTCTGGATGATGAATGGACCGTGAAAACTACGGATGGTTCTTTGTCAGCTCATTATGAGCATACTGTCTGGATATCTCCAGACGGTCCGGTTCTCCTTACGGCAGGTGACGAAGATGAATAAATTCATCCCAGGTCAGCTAGTCATCAGTAAATCCGGTCGTGACAAAGGTCGCATGTTTTTAATCATGAGTGTACCTGATCCGAATTATGTCACATTGGTAGACGGCAAGCTACGACCACTGGAGAAACCAAAGCGCAAGAAAATCATCCACTTACAAGCGACGAATTACCACAGCGATATTCTGGAGCAATCCAATCTGAATAACGCAGGAATAAGAAAAATGATTCAAAGTGTTCAACACTCAGAGGAGGAAGCAAGGATTGGCTAAAGACGCAATTGAAGTTAAAGGGACTGTAATAGACGCATTGCCCAACGCAAGGTTTAAAGTCCAATTGGAAAACGGCCATCAAATTATGGCACACCTGTCCGGGAAATTGCGTATGCATTATATCAAAATTATGCCCGGCGACTTTGTAACGATAGAATTATCACCCTATGATTTGACAAAGGGTAGGATTACCTGGCGAGGGAAAGGTTAGGTTAAAATGAAAGTACGACCATCAGTAAAGCCGATGTGCGAAAAATGTAAAATCATTCGTCGCAAAGGTCGGGTTATGGTTATTTGTGAAAATCCCAAGCATAAGCAGCGACAGGGATAGGAGGACGAAATATGGCACGTATTGCTGGTGTTGACTTACCACGAGAAAAAAGAGTCGAAGTCGGCCTGACATATATTTACGGGATCGGCCCATCGACCTCAAAACGGATCTTACAGGATGCAGAAATCAATCCTGATGTCCGTGTAAAAGATTTAACGGAAGATGAAGCTTCCAAACTGCGCCGGATCATCGAAACCGATTTAACGGTTGAAGGTGACTTGCGACGGGAAGTTTCCATGAACATTAAACGGCTGCAGGAAATCGGTTGTCAGCGAGGCATCCGTCACCGCAGAGGATTACCGACTCGTGGTCAACGCACGAAAACAAATGCCCGGACTCGCAAAGGTCCGCGTAAGATCATGGCGAAAAAGAAAAGATAAGGAGGACAAACGATGGCTCAACCGAAACGTAATGCACGCCGCAAACCGCGTCGTGAGAGAAAAAATGTTGAACGTGGACAGGCCCATATTCAGTCTTCCTTCAACAACACGATTGTGACACTAACCGACTTGCAAGGCAATGCCTTAGCATGGAGTTCCGCCGGAAGCTTAGGTTTTCGCGGTTCAAAGAAGAGCACTCCGTTTGCTGCCCAGCAGTGTGCTGAAGTTGCCGCAAAAGCTGCGATGGAGCATGGTTTGAAAAGCGTACAGGTGTTCGTAAAAGGTCCCGGCAGCGGTCGAGAAGCCGCTATTCGGGCATTGCAAGCAACCGGACTCGATATTTACAGCATTACCGATGTGACACCGATTCCCCACAACGGATGCCGCCCGCCCAAGAGACGAAGGGTATAGGAGGATAGAATGGCAAGATACACAGGACCCTCATGCCGGATTTGTCGACGTGAAGGCGTCAAACTGTTTTTAAAAGGCGATCGTTGTTATTCTGACAAATGCGCATTCAACCGCCGCTCAACACCTCCGGGTCAACATGGCAGTGGTCGTCACGGTAAATTGTCTAACTACGGACGTCAGCTGAGAGAAAAACAAAAAGTTAAACGTTACTATGGAATGCAAGAGAAACAGTTTAAGGATACCTTTAAACGAGCCGAGCGCAATGAAGGCATTGCAGCTGAAAATCTGCTACAAATGCTGGAACTGCGTTTCGACAACGTAGTCTTCCGCATGGGCTTTGGTAATTCCCGCAAAGAAGCACGTCAACTTGTTACACATGAACACTTCACTCTAAACGGACGCAAAGCCAGCATTCCATCGATTCGAATCAAAGAAGGCGATGTTATTGCAGTCAAAGAAGCCAGCCGTAAGAGTACTAAATTCCAGGATCTGCAGGAAAAAGCGACTAATACCCCATCATGGGTTGAAGTAGACTTTGAGAAGATGGAAGGAAAAGTCGTTCGTCTGCCCAACCGCGAGGACATTGATATTCCGGTTGAAGAGCAACTGATTACCGAATTGTATTCTCGTTAGTCGCTTAAATCCTAGGAGGTCACTATGATAGGAATTGAGAAGCCAAATCTGACCTTTTCCGACTTTAACGAAAAGGAAAACTATTTAAAACTTACTGTCGAGCCGCTGGAACGCGGCTTCGGCATGACCCTGGGCAATGCCCTGCGTCGTATCATGCTTTCAAGCCTACCGGGCAGTGCTATCAAATGGGTAAAATTTGATGACATTCTGCATGAGTTCTCGACGATCGAAGGGGTCAAAGAAGATGTCGTCGACATCATCCTGAACATTAAGGGTTTGGTCGCCAACATCAATTCTGATGATCAGGAGAAAATTCTCCGGATCGACCTGGACAAAGCTCAGGTAATCACAGCCGGTGATATCATTGCTGATGCCGACGTTGAGATTATCAATCCGGATCTGTATATTTGTAACCTGACTGAAAATAAAAGATTCTATATGGAACTTTGTCTCGCCAAAGGCAGAGGCTATGTATCAGCCGAAGAAAACAAACTCGATCTGGATGAAACTTTGAGTGTCATCGCTGTTGACTCTTCTTTTACACCGGTGATCAAGTCCAACTTCGCGGTAGAACCCACCCGGGTGGGGAATGTCACTAATTACGATAAATTGACCCACGAGATCTGGACAAATGCCAGCATCAAACCGGAAGAGGCGATCAGCCTTGCAGCCAAGGTCTTGAACGACCATTTGGCATTGTATGTTGAGTTGACCGAAGAAGTAAGTAATATTGAAACGCTCTATGAGCGGGAAAACGAGAGCAAAGAACGTGTTCTCGAGATGACGGTCGAGGAATTGGAACTGTCCATGCGCAGCCGTAACTGCCTCAAACGCGCCGGCATCAATACGATTGAGGAATTACTCGATAAGACCGAAGAAGACATGATGAAAGTCCGCAATCTTGGTAAGAAATCCTTGTCTGAAATCAAGGAAAAACTGGATGAGATCGGTCTGCAACTGAAGTCGAAGGACGAGTAGAAAGGAGCTGAGCATGGCAGGATATCGTAAACTGGGTCGTTATACCTCGCATCGCATGATGATGCTGAGAAATATGACAACCGATTTATTACTACATGGTTCCATCATTACCACTGAAGCCAAAGCCAAAGAACTTGAACGCGCTGTTGCCAAGATGATTTCTCTGGCCAAACGAGGCGGTGATGATCTGCATGCCCGTCGTCAAGCTAGTGCTTACATGACCAATGCGGAAGTAGTCAAGGAACTGTTCGAAAATATTGGACCAAAGTATGCTGATCGTAACGGTGGTTATACTAGGATCTATAAACTGGGACCACGCCGGGGCGATGGTGCACCTCAAGCCAAGATCGAATTAGTCTAAAAGGGACCTCTGTCCCTTTTTTTTGGTATATTATGATTTCATTTGATCACGTCAGTTTTCGTTATGATACCGATCAGCCCCTGGTGTTGCAAGATATTGATCTAACCATCAACCGGGGTGATTTTGTCGCGCTGATCGGACATAATGGTTCCGGAAAATCAACCTTAGCCAAACTGATCAATGCCCTGTTGATTCCGACAGAAGGTAATATTCATGTGCTCGATTACAATACCCGCGATGAAGATAGCATCTGGGCCATACGGCAGCACGCCGGTATGATATTTCAAAACCCGGACAATCAGATCGTTGCCAGTATCGTCGAAGAGGACGTGGCTTTTGGTCCGGAAAATCTTGGTCTGGAGGCGTCTTTGATCCGGACTCGAGTCGATCAGGCGCTCGAAGGCGTTAACATGACAGAATTTGTCACCAGGCCTCCCCATATGCTCAGCGGTGGGCAAAAGCAGCGTGTTGCGATTGCCGGAGTACTGGCAATGGAACCGGATATTATCATTTTTGATGAAGCTACCTCGATGCTCGATCCAATCGGCCGGACTGAGGTCATGCAGATTCTGAAGCAGCTCAACCAGAAGGGTATTACGATCGTATTGATCACTCATTTT
>JAAZLX010000068.1 GCA_012799095.1 Tissierellia bacterium | reverse complement strand
TTTAGCGAACAGCTCATTGCCATATACCTGTTACTCGTCTCGGTGCCGGTCGGGTATAGCCTAACCATCTACTATAGCTTCATCAAACGGTCTTATTCAACTTTTATTCGATGGTTCTGGGGCTTGCTTCTGATCCTGCACCTGATCGGGCAGATCTTGTTATTCTATCCCAGCTCGCCATTACACTGGCTGGCCGCTTTGGCAAGTATCTATCTGATCGTCAATCATTTTGTCTATTTGAAATGAGGTGTCCATGGCATTACCACTCTATCTGCAGAATCGGATCGGGAATCAGTTCGAGCGCAAGAATTTATACTTAAAAGATCTGGCGCAGGGAAAAACTGTTTCACCGGACGATCACCCTTATTTAAACAAATTAAAGACCTTTCAGGAAAAAGAGGCCACCTTCCTGAAAGAGCTCGAAGAAAGGGTAGCCGCATTACCGCCGGAGACCGATCCGACGGTTACCCGTTTGCAAAAAATGCTGTATCAGGCGCAAGAAAAACGGTCGTTTTATCAGTCTTATGTCGATTTGAGCTATGAAGCAGAGTTGGCATTCAAGACTGCCGATACCATGACCAATCACCTCCCCCTCATGCTGGATACGCATGAGGAGATCAAGCAGGAGGTTGCGTTCAATCAGACAGCTCTCAAGCAGCTTGATCCAACCGTGGAACAGGCTGCGAAAGATGCCCTGACTGCTTATCAAAAAGACATGCCGGCCAAGAAAAAGGCTGAATTCGATCGTTTAAACAATTTGCGAAAACAAGGCCGGATCGCCAAAAAAGCCCAGACGAATGCTAAAAAGAGTTTTCTGCGATCACAAAAAATGGCCGAGGAGGAGTTACGCTTACAAGTTCCCTCAATTGCACTGTCGGCGGAAGCAAAATCATTGAATTATCGCCAAAAGCACGATCTCAAGCGACTGGAAAATTTGATGATGGCAGAGATCGATGAGTTCAGCCAGACACTGCCGATGGAGTCGAACAAAAAGCGGGCGTTCCATCATTATTTTACTTGGCCGTTGCCCGGTCTGGGGCAAATCCTGAACAAGCAATATATCAAAGGTCTGATTTTTCTGATCGGCAGCCTGTTCATCTATCTGGTGGCGATACCATATGCCTTAGGCTATGGCAATTATCAGGGGGATGGGGTAGCCGGACTGATCACACTCGGTGCCGGGGGAAAACGACTTGATAAATCTGTCATCTACCTGATCGAAGGCGTGATCGCGATCCTTTTGCTTGTGTTTGCGTTCGGTATTGCCTATTTGTCTTTCCGCGATGCCAGAAAAGTTGAAAAGGAAGCCGTCCTGGGCGTGCGTCCGAAAAACTGGGCCTTATCAAAGAAGATGATCAGTGAAGAAGGTTTCCCTTTTGCCGTCACGATGCCGTCTCTGGTACTGATCACCTTTATCGTGTTGGTACCAATCATTACCACCATCCTGCTGAGCTTTGCCGGTTGGGATCCCCAACATCAGAGCAAGTTCAGTTGGATCGGGCTGAGTAACTATACCAACTTGTTTGTCGGCAAGGGGCTGGCCGCCGGTTTGTTTTGGCGGATCTTGAGTTGGACAGTCATCTGGACTCTGGGTGCATCGACATTGTCGATCCTGGTCGGTTTTTTCCTGGCGTTTTTACTTAACAATGATCGAATCAAAGGTAAGTTTTTACTCCGTACGATCTATTTGCTTCCCTGGGCAACACCGGCGTTTGTTACGATCATGTTCTTCTCGATCATGCTCAGTACAGGCGGTATCATGACGGATCTGTTTTCCGGTCTGGCCGGCAAGCAGTTGTTTGTCAAAGATAATATCATCCTGACCCGGGTAGCTCTGATTTTGATCAAGACGTGGCTCGGCAGCGCCTATATCTTTATTTTGAGTACCGGGGTGTTGCAATCGATCCCGAATGATCTATATGAGGCTGCTCAGATCGATGGCGCGAGTGCCTGGAGCAAACTGACCCGTATCACACTGCCATTGGTGCTGTATCAGACCATGCCGCTTTTGATCGGTCAATACACCTTCAACTTCAATGACTTTACGATCATCTGGCTGTTCAATGGAGGCGGCCCGCCCAATACTTCTCTTTATGGGAACCTGGCCGGTTCATCGGATATTCTGATCTCTTATATCTTCAAATTGACGATGAACAATCAGTTCCAGTCACTCGGTGCAGCCATCGCTATTTTGATCTCTCTCGGTCTGATCGCTGTCACCTATGTCGGTTTCTCTCGTTCCAAAGCCTTTAAGGAGATGAAGTGATGAATCAAACAGCAAAAAAACCGAAAAAGAGGCTGTTTGGCCGCAAAGATAAATCGGATGTCTATCTGTCTGACAGACCGCCTTTATCAACTGCCGGCATTATCGGCCTGATCATTACCTACGTCCTGCTTATCAGCTGGGCAGTGGTCGTCATCTGGCCACTGTTTCAAATGGTGAAATCGGCTTTTAATGAGACCCAGTTCCAGTACATTACCTCCGGCCAACGGTTTGAATTCGGCTTAAAGCATTTTAAGGCCTTGTTTGAAGAGACCAATTACCTCAAGTGGGTCTGGAATACCATCTGGATCGCGTTGGTCACCATGGGACTGACGGTGCTGTTCGTCTCCTTTACCGGCTATGCCTATTCCAGGTTCCGCTTCCGCGGGAAAAAGTTTTCTCTGATGGGGTTGATGTTGATCCAAACCATACCGACCTTCGTCGGGATCACAGCCTATTACGCTATGCATCAGATCATCAGCGGACCGGTACCGTTTTTCACCCGTCAAATGATGCTGGTATTGATCTACGCCGGGGGAGGGATCGCCGGAAACACCTTCATTTTGAAAAACTATATGGATTCGGTTTCGACCGATCTGGATGATGCAGCCAAGATCGACGGCTGCTCCTATATGCAGACGTATCGCCTGATCATCATGCCGATCGTTCGGCCGATGTTGGCCATCATCGCTCTGTGGTCGTTTATGGCCCCGTTTACCGATGTATTGTTGCCAACAGTACTGTTGACCAAGAATCAGGATCTGACACTGGCTGCCGGCCTTAGGACCTTGATCAGTGATATGCGGACCTTGAATCAACCGGCCTATGCCGCCGGGGGACTGCTGATCGCCGTCCCGATCGTTGTTATGTTCATGCTTCTACAGAAACAGCTGATTGGCGGACTGGCCAGCGGCTCGGTGAAAGGATAACCTATGGATGTTAAATTAGTTGATATCGGCAAAAAATATGAAGGCCGTAGTGAATATACTCTGCGAAATATCAATCTTGAAATCAAGGACAAAGACTTCTGTGTCATCCTGGGACCTTCCGGATGCGGGAAATCGACCTTGCTGCGGATGATCGCCGGACTCAATTCCATCACCGAGGGCGATCTGTACTTTGGGGACCGGCGTATGAATACCGTGCCGCCCAAGGATCGTGATATTGCGATGGTTTTTCAAAGTTATGCTCTGTATCCCCATATGTCGGTATATGACAATCTGGCGTTTAGCTTGAGCATGAAAAAGGAAAATCCGAAAATCATCAACGAACGGGTATTGGAAGCTGCCAAGGTATTGCAGATCGAGGATTACCTCCAATCCAAACCGTCGGAGATCTCCGGTGGGCAAAGACAACGAGTCGCATTGGGTCGGGCAATGGTCCGTAAGCCGAAAGTCTTCCTAATGGATGAGCCATTATCCAATCTCGATGCCAAGCTTCGGGAGCACATGCGGGTGGAACTGGTCCGTCTGCATCACAGCCTGGATACGACATCGATCTATGTGACACATGACCAAACCGAAGCGATGACGATGGCCAGTAAGATCATCCTGCTGGATGACGGCATCATTCAACAAGATGGTCCCCCGGAAGAATTCTACAATCAACCGGCCAATCTGTTTGTGGCCACTTTTATCGGATCACCCACCATGAACCTGTTTGCCGGCAAGATGAAAGATGGTGTTTTCATCAGCAATGATGGTGATATCCGTATCACACCGACCCCCGAAGATGCCAAAGTCCTCCTTGCCTATCAAGACAAAGACGTCACCGTAGGCATCCGGTCGGAACGGTTTATCAGCGGCGGTGAGCTGGGCGATACGTTCAACGCCTATGTTGAAGTGGTTGAGATGCTGGGAAAAGAGAAACTGTTGTATGGTAAACTACCCAAGGGTCAAAATATCACAATATCTGTTCCGGGACACTTTGAGTACCGCCCCGGGGAAACACACAGCTTTGGATATGATGTCGAGGCTATCCATTATTTTGATTCAAGCACAACTAATCGTATCGTCTAACGCTTGAACATCCGCCCATCTTCATGTAAAATAAACGATAGACGGTTTTACAATGTAATCAAAGCCTGACTATTTTGTTGAAATACACGACAGAATGCCTGCCAGTCAGCCCGATCCGGATAAATATCAACCGTTATTGGCAGGCGGGAGATGGCATGATTCAAGGAGAGTCAATGAACGAAGTAACAGTATTTGCTGAACAATTGGCCCGGATAATATCGACCTTATATGAGGATCGTCTGGCAAAGACGAACTTGCAACGAGGACAATACATTTATTTGCTCTATTTGGCTAAAAATGACGGATCCAATCAATATGATATTTCGCGTGATTTGTTGATCGACAAAACAACTGTCGCCAAGGCACTGAAAAAGATGGAAGAAGGTGGCATTATCTCGCGTCGGACTGACAGCCGGGATAAGCGCAAGGTCAACGTTCATTTGACTGCCAAAGGTAAACAACTATACCATGAGGTCCAAACGGCCGCCAATGAAGTCGAAGACATGATGACCAAAAACATCCACCAGGATCATGTAGCTGACTTTGAGCACTTGTTGCAACTATTTATTGAAGAACTTGATCTACATTGGTGCAATATCAAAAGTTACAAAGGTGATACCAGCTACAATGTGGCTTCTCAGGACGACTATCGCCGATTATATGAGCGGATGAAGTATCAGTTGCCGGAAGATGAACAGTTGTTTATTGAGTATTTTGATCAGTATATCCTGAACTGGATCCGTTTTTCAGTCCGTGAGACGACTGATTCGACCCTGGTCCATGAGTTCAAGTTCCACAGCGTGTCGGATCCGATCATCGACGGAATGAGCTTGCTGAGACAATATGAAAGTTATCATTTTGCTAATCATGAGGGTGATATCCAAATTCGTTGCCGTGACAATGATATCCCGATGCAGAAGCTGCTTCATAAAAATAATTACACCTTCCATCACTATGATCGTTCGGCCACCGGTATCGTTTATACTTATGAGAAAGAACGCAAGAACTGATGATATGATCTTCCAACAAAAAACGACTGCAGTTCAATGCAGTCGCTTTTTGTATTCCGGATTATACTTCAACAACCCAGCCGTGTTTATCTTCAACATCGCCATATTGGATGCCGGTAAGATATTCATACAGTTGCCTGGTCTTGGGACCGACTTCAGTTTCCGAATGGAAGACGTGTTTGACACCTTCATGTGTAATGGAGCCGATCGGGGTGATGACAGCTGCCGTACCGCAGGCGCCGGCTTCGGCATAGAGATCGAGTTGATCGACAAAGACTTCTTCTTCAGATGATTCCATGCCAAGGTCCTGAGCAGCTTGCAGCAGTGAAATTTTGGTGATCGACTCAAGGATCGAGGAACTGACCGGGGTGACAAATCGATTGTCTTTGGTGATAGCAAAAAAGTTCGCTGCCCCGACTTCATCGATTTTGGTATGGGTCAGTGGATCGAGGTAGATGCAATCGGCATATCCGGCATCGACCGCTTCCTTATGAGGCAATAAACTGGCAGCGTAGTTTCCGCCGCATTTCGCCTGTCCGGTACCAAAAGCTGCTGCCCGGTCGTATGTGGTGGTGACAAAATTGACCGGACTCAATCCGCCTTTAAAGTACGCTCCGACCGGTGAAACAAAGATGGCCAGCAGATATTCTGTAGCCGGACGAACGCCCAGGTTCGGTCCGATACCGATCTGCATCGGGCGAATATACAATGAACCTCCGGTGCCGTAGGGTGGAATAAATTCTTCATTTGCCTTGACGACTGTTTTGACTGCTTCAATAAACTTTTCTTCCGGAAATTGCGGCATAAGTAATCGATTAGCAGTACGATTCATCCGTTTGGAATTCATATCCGGTCGGAATAACAGAATGCGACCGTCTTTTGCCCGGTATGCTTTCATGCCTTCGAAACTCTGTTGGCCATAGTGCAGCGAAGTGGCAGAGGCATCGATGGTCAATTTGTCATCTTCGGTCAGACGACCTTCATCCCACTGCCCATCCTTCCAGTAACTGACAAACATACGATTGGTCTTTCGATAAGCAAAGCCCAGTTCTTTCCAATTAATGTCTTGTGGCATAAGAAAACTCCTTCTCTGCAGAGATATTGGTTACCTTGAGTATAACATAATCTCCTGCCGAAACACGCCCGTTCAACTTTGCTTTTCTGATATTGTCACAAACTGATTGACGCTGTTGGGATGAGACGATATAATGATACAGGAATCTACACCAGTTTACTAGGAGATAAGATTTGAACCTATCAACCAAAGGCCGATACGGCTTACGGGCAATGTGCGAATTAGCCGACGCTTATGGCGGAGAACCCCTGAGCTTAAGCCGGATCGCCGAAAATCAAAATCTATCTGTTCGTTATCTCGAGCAATTGTTCCATCTGCTCCGGACCGGTGGCTATGTCATCAGCACCAGGGGTGCCAAAGGAGGGTACAGTTTAAGTCATCCTCCGGAAGAAATCACCGTTGGCGAGGTCCTTAGGGTACTCGACGGAGATATTTCCCCGGTCGGTTGTGGCGATACCTGTGCCGATTGTAACGAACCAGACATCTGCTATACCAGACCACTATGGACTGAATTGAACCAGGCGGTCTATCAGGTAATGGACAATAAAACTCTCGATGATCTCATCAAAAAGGAAAAAATATGAAGACTATTTATATGGATTATTCGGCCACTACACCGATGAAGCCCGAAGTGATCGAAGTGATGACAGATGCTTTTAAACATCATTATGGAAATGCTTCCAGCATCCACCATATCGGTCAAGAAGCCAAAGTCCTGCTGCAACAGGCCCGTGAGCAGGTCGCCCAGCTGATCGGTGCCGAAGCCCGCGAGATATTCTTTACCGCCGGCGGCACGGAAAGTGATAACTGGGCTATTCAAATTGCACTGGAAACCAAACCGGGCAAACATATTATTACGACAAATGTCGAGCATCACGCTGTCCTGCATCCGCTGGAAGCGTTGGAGAAAAAAGGCTACCGTGTGACATATCTACCGGTCGATGAGTATGGCATGGTAACTCCCGAGCAGGTGGAAGAGGCGATCGAAGAAGATACCATCCTGATCAGTGTGATGTATATCAACAATGAGATCGGTTCGATCAATCCGGTCGAACAAATCGCAGAAGTTGCAGCCAAACACGGGATCCTGTTCCACACTGACGGAGTCCAGGCTCTCGGTAACACACCGATCGATATGTCGACCAACAAAATTTCCATGATGAGTATGTCATCACATAAGATCTACGGTCCCAAGGGAGTCGGTGCGCTATACATCCGAAAAGGGGTCCGGACCGTGCCATTGATCCACGGTGGAGCGCAGGAACGCAAAGTTCGGGCCGGGACAGAAAATATTCCGGGTATTCTTGGATTTGCTAAAGCGGCTGAATTAGCTGGTGCTTCTTTGGACCAACATATTGAGAAGTTGAGCCGACTGAGGGATAAATTGCGCGACGGTATCATGAACAATATTTCTGATGCCAAATACAACGGCCATCCGGTTCTTCGTCACCCCGGCAATGTCAATATTTGTTTTAAGTACATTGAAGGTGAGAGCCTGCTTTTGCTATTGGACATGAAGGGTATCTGCGCTTCCAGTGGCAGCGCCTGTACCTCAGGATCGCTCGACCCGTCTCATGTTCTGATGAACATCGGATTGACGCATGAAATTGCTCACGGATCACTCCGACTGACTCTGGGCGACTTTACCACTGAACAAGATGTTGATACTGTTATCGAAGAAATAAAACCAATCGTAGAGCGGCTGAGAGAGATGTCGCCGCTGACAGAATAGGGGAGCTATGTATAATCAAAAAGTTATGGACCATTTTATGAATCCGCGCAATGTCGGTGAAATCGAAAACGCCGACGGTATGGGGGAAGTCGGCAATTTGCGTTGCGGAGATATCATGCGTATCTATCTAAAAATCGATCCGACAAGCGATGTGATCAATGAAATCAAGTTTAAGACCTTCGGTTGTGGCAGTGCCGTTGCCTCGTCATCGATCGCCACCGAGATGATCAAAGGCAAGACAGTTGAAGAGGCCCTGCAAATAACCAATAAAGACGTTCTACGGGAACTAGGTGGACTACCAACCATAAAGATCCACTGTTCGGTCCTGGCGGAACAGGCCGTCAAAGCCGCAGTCTACGATTATGCCACCAAACACGGCAAGCATTATGCCGCGCTGGAGAATTATTCGCCCGAGGATGACGACCACGATCATGACCATGGCGAAGAAGATTAAAGTAGCCATCGGTCTGAGCGGCGGGGTCGATTCTTCGGTAGCAGCTTATTTGCTGAAACAGCAAGGCTATGAAGTCATCGGACTGCACTTAAAATTACATGACGGGATCGACCCGCTTCATTCCCGGGCCTGTTGCAGTCTTGATTCGTCGTTGGATGCCCGGTTGGTCGCTCACCAGTTAGACATTCCTTTTTATGTCATCAATCTGAAAGAGTCGTTTCAACAATATGTCATCGATCCGTTTGTCGAACAGTATCAGGCCGGTCGAACCCCGAATCCCTGCATTGAGTGCAACAAGTTCATTAAATTCGGCGCATTTCTTGAAAAAGCCAGGCAACTCGGATGTGACAAACTGGCCACCGGTCACTATGCTACCATCTATCAGCAAAACGGCCGTTACCGCATCAAACAGGCCAAAGACAGCGCCAAAGATCAAACCTACATGTTATATGGTCTGACCCAGGATCAATTGGCACATATCATCATGCCGCTGGGAGACATCGATAGCAAGGACACCGTTCGCCGGATTGCTATGGAACTCGATCTGACTGCAGCCACAGCCCAGGATTCACAGGATATCTGTTTTGTGCCCGATGATGACCACGTGGCTTTTTTAAAACAAAATGTCGGCTCGTTTGAACCGGGAAACTTTATCCTGGACGATCAGGTCATTGGTCAGCATTCGGGCATCGAACACTTTACCATCGGACAACGCAAAGGATTGGGGGTCAGTTGGCCGGAACCGCTTTATGTCACCCGACTGGAAGCTCAGGATCGGACTGTCCAACTGGGACGGGCCGGAGATGTGTTTGGTAAGAATTTGTCGGGCTCTCAAATCAATTTGATCTATGAAGACTTAGCCCCCGGAGACACTCGGGAGGTCAATGCCAAAATCCGCTATGCTCAAAAAGCGGTCCCTGCAAAGCTGATCATGGATGATAACGGATCATTTCGAGTCTATTTTAAGGAAGATGTCCGCGCCATCACACCGGGACAGAGCGTTGTATTCTATTTGGATGACGATCTTTATGGTGGCGGGATCATCGAATCAAAATTGTCATAAACCACTATATTTCGAGGTTTTTCCTATATTGGGAGTTGTTGCGGAAACTTCAAAATTAACAGCTTTACTTGCAGTGATTAAGCGAACGTGATAACATGTAGTTACTGTTTAGCACATGCCGAAACAGGCATACCAATAGGAGGTAACATGAAGAAGAGAATTACTATCCTTCTGCTCGTTCTGGTAATGGTCTTTAGCATGGTTCTGGCTGGTTGTACACCCGCCGATGAACCCGCTACCGAAGAACCGACTACCGAAGAACCAGCCGAAGAACCGGAAGAACCGGCTGAAGAGCCGGCGGAAGAACCGGAAGAACCAGCTGAGACAGAAGAGCCTGCCGTCGAAACAAGTGGCGCCGGCGAACTGATCATTGGTACTGGCACTGAGCCTTCAGGCGACCTGGCTACACCGTACTGGCAAAACAATGCCAGCGATGCTGCTATCAACGCTTTGTTGGCCGGTTACTCAACTTTCGACATGGATCGTGACGCGGCAATCGTTTTGAATGAAACAGCCGTGGCCAATCTGGAAGTAACTGATGCAGAATCCGGTGGACGTACTTACACGTACACCATCAACGAAGGTCTGACCTACAGTGACGGTACACCGATCACAGCAAAAGACTATGTTGCCAGCGTTCTGTTTTTCAGCTCACCCCAACTGGTCGAACTGGGTGCAAGAGCCACCTCAGGCCAATACTTTGAAGGTTACCGCGATTTTAACCGCGGTGAAAGCCTGACATTCTCCGGCGTACGCCTGATTGATGACATGACATTCTCAGTCACACTGGCTGCTGATTATGTTCCGTGGTTCTTCGAAACTGCTTATGCAAGCGTCGGACCGACCAAGCTTTCCTTCTGGCTTGACAGTGAAGACATTACTGTTGTTGATGATGGGGAAGGTGCTCGTTTCGCTTTAGCCGACGAAGCTGCTGACCAGGAATTCATCGCCAAAATGGAAGTTGCTGAAGTCGAAGATGCAGCAGAAGACGCAGCCCCGGTCTACGTTCAGGCTTGGGAATCCGCTGATTACAAAGCAGCTGTCGACAATGCCCGTATGGATGTAAATCGTCCGGTATCTGGTGCTTATATGCCCAAATCGTACGACCAAGCTTCCAAAACTATGGTCATCGAGATCAATCCTGAGTTCAAGGGTAACTTCGAAGGTCAAACAGCTTCGATCCCGACTCTGATTTTCCGATATGCACCTGAAGCCACAGCAACTGACCAGTTTAAAACTGGCGCGATCGATCTGCTGGAAGGTCAAGCATCAGGAGATGAAATCAACGCCGGTCTCGACCTGGTTGAAGCTGAACCTGACAAATATGACTATGTTGACTATTCACGTTCCGGTTATGGTAAGATCCAATTCGTTGGTGACCTGTACCCGACCAAGGACGTTGAAGTACGTCAAGCGATTGCCCACCTGTTAGACCGTAATGAGTTTGCCCGCGCCTTTACCGGCGGATTCGGTGGCGTTGTTAACGGACCTTACGGTGAGGGCCAATGGTACTACAACGAAACAAAAGCTGAACTTGACAGTGTGTTAGACAACTATTCCTACGATCCGGCACGAGCAGTTGAACTGCTTGAACAAGCCGGTTGGACATTGGATGAAAACGGTAATGAGTACGCTGGTGAAGGAATGCGTTATAAAGCAGATCCTGAAACAGGCGAACTGGTTCCTCTGCTCATCAAATGGTTCTCATCCGAGAACAACCCGGTATCCGACCTCCTGGTCGTCCACCTGGTAGAAAATCCGGATGTTGCTGACGCCGGTATGGTAATCGAGCAAGACACCGGTGACTTCACAACCCTGTTGAACTACCTGTATCGTGATGGCACAGACGACGAAAAATTCGCTGTACCGACCTACAATATGTTTAACCTCGGTAGTGGACTCCCGGCGACTTATCTACCTGACACAGAGTATACAACCGATCCTGACATGGTTGCTGCCGGATACAACACGAACTTCCTGCTCGATGATGAGCTGTTCGAAGCATCCAGCACCCTGGGTAAAGTATCACCCGAAGATGAGGAAGAATTCCTGAGACGCTATGTAACCTACGTCACTGTCTGGAATAAACTCCTGCCAGATCTACCGCTATACTCAAACATCTATCATGATTTCTTCAACAGCAAGCTGGTTGGCTATGAAACAAACGACCTTCTGGGTCTCGAAATTTCACTGCTGTATGCAGAGTTGGCCGAATAGATCAGATAGAAATAGACACAAAATAAAAGATTTGTAAATGGGGCATTTTGCCCCATTTACTCATTTTAAGATGAGTTTGGACATTTTTGTCATGTTAACAACTCAAATCAGGAAGGTAGGACAAATTGCTAAAATATTCACTTAAGCGGATGGTTTATATGGTGTTTGTCTTTTTCATCATGTCCATCCTGTTATTCCTTCTATATACAGGAATGCCGGGTGACCCGGCACGGGCAGAAGTCGAACCACTCAAACGAACCCTAACTCCGGAAGCATTTGAAGACGCATATCGAGAAGCCAGGGCCCGTTATGGCATGGATGATCCGGTCGTTACACGTTACACCCGTTGGATGGGTCGGACGTTGCGTGGTGATTTTGGAGATTCGCTGGTATACAAACGGCCGGTTTTCGAGTTGGTCAAACCACCCATCGGTACAACAGTAAAAATCAATCTGGTATCGACCTTTTTGGTACTGGGAGTTACGATTCCACTTGGTATCAGA
>JAAZLX010000067.1 GCA_012799095.1 Tissierellia bacterium | reverse complement strand
TACTTTTCTAAACGGAGGCTCTTTAACGAGCCATAAGTTGTGACCCTAGTCTACTCCAACCGAAAGAGGTGCGCAAGGGCTTATTCCAGACGCTTATTCGAATCGAAAACAAGCAAAACCGACTTATCTTACAAGCCTTCGGTTTGAGATTATTGTCGGAGAATATTTCATTCTAGAGTGCCGTGGTGAGCCTAGACATTATTATCACGGGAGACTGCGGGGACGCACTTATGGAGATCATGTCGTAGGAGAAAGCTGAGGATGCTTCCTATGATATCCGGTTTGATCGCACAAAATAAAACTATTGTCTTACCTCAGCTAATTCTTTAGATTAGTGACTCCTCTTGAGGAGTTGCTCTCCCGGTACTACAATTTGAGTGTCAAATCACCGTCTTTTATCCACCCCATCTTACGCAGAATAAAACTAAAGATCAGCGTCAAAGTCGCCGGTAATAAAAAGTGCAAGATGGCGATATTGAGATAAAGTGATGCCCCTCCCCGTCCGATCGATGTCATGGCATTGATAGTGCCGATCTGACCGACCAAGCCGCTGGTGCCCATACCAGAACCGATCGGAATATTTTCCATTTTCATAATGACCGTTGCTATCGGTCCGATGATTACGGCTGAAAGGGTCGGTGGTATCCAGATTTTCCAATTACGGACAATGTTGGACATATGGAGCATACTGGTACCCAAGCCGACTGCTACCACTCCTCCGGTACCGTTATCGCGATAGCTCATGACAGCAAACCCAACCATTTGAGCACAGCAACCGGCAGTGGCAGCACCACCGGCCAGACCGGCTAGGCCTAACATCATGCAGATGGCAGCTGAACTGATCGGCAGGGTCAAGGTGAGTCCAATGATAAGGGATATCAACATCCCCATCCAGAAAGGTTGCAAAGTGGTGGCCAACATCACGAGTTCCCCCGTTTTTGTCATAAAAGCAGCAATCCCGGGCCCTATCAGCTGGGCGACCAGGACACCCGATAAAATGGTTACCGTCGGTGTAACGATCAGGTCGATCTTGGTTTCTTTTGATACCATTTTTCCGAGCTCAGTCGCGACAATCGTTGACACGAAAGCGCCGACCGGACCGCCCAACAAATTTCCGGCAAAACCGACGATGGTTGCAGAAAACAACACAAATGGCGGTGCTTTCAGCGCATAGGCAACTGCTACAGCAATGGCCGCCCCTGTCATATCTCTGGCATATGGCCAGATGACTTCACTCAAAAAGGGAATTCCCAGGCTGGTGCCGATGGTATTTAAAATCGTACCGACCAGCAGTGATGCAAACAGCCCCAGGGCCATCGAACTCAAGGCCTCAACCAGGTAACGCTGAACGGAAAACTCGATGTTTTTTCGTTTGAGAAACTGACCAAATTTTCCCTTTTCTTTTTTAGATTCCATCTAAGATTTGTCCCTTCTGAAGATTATCATAGGCATTTTATTACTGCCGACTAGTCTAACATGTTCGGCTGTTGTTCCAGGAAGACTTTCCCCTCAGCCAATTGGTCTTGATACTTTTCTTCCGGAATCAACGCACCACCGGTAGCCCAGAACACATATCGGATATTTAGTGGCTTAATGCTATGTCGTTGGAGATACTGTTGTCCCGGCTCAGTCCGGATAAAATGTGGCAAAAATAGCCCGGCACAGGCAGAAGGTTCGCACTTGATCCCTTCTTCTCTGTACAGTCGGTATTGCATCGCCAGCAAAGACTGATCCGTCACTGTAAAGATGCCACTCAGCACTCGATCCATCTGGCGACAGACATAGCCGGACGGCCTGCCGACCGCCAATCCATCAGCCAGAGTTTTACCTGTCAGACCGATATCCTGTACCTTGATGTCATCCCTCTTGCCACTGGCCATGCCAAGCAGCACAGACGGGGATTCGACCGGCTCAGCAAAGAAAATATGGGCTGATTTACCCAATAGCGCTTTTAGGCCATAGGCGATCCCGCCCGGAGCCCCTCCGACACCACAGGGAATGGCGACAAATAGTGGTCGTTCAGGGGTGATATCATCCGGTAATTGACGTATCAGATCATAGGCCGCTTTGGAGTATCCCCAAAACAGACGCAAGCTGCGTTCGTCATCGACAAAATAGGACCGGGGCTCTGCCAGACTGGCAGCACGAGCTTTCGTGACGGCCAAAGAATAGTCACCATCATACTCCACAACCCGGGCTCCTCGTGATTGCAACAAATCTTTCTTCCATTGTTTGGCATCGGCACTCATGTGGACATATACCGAAAAGCCAATCGCCCGGCCCATCAGTCCGATACTTAAACCTAAATTACCGGTCGAAGCCACATCCAGACGATAGTTGGTAAAAAAAGTTTGCTGCGATGCCAGGGCCACCAGCGGTTGTCCCGGCTTGATCAAATCTTCCTGTAAGGCTAATTCCCTGGCGTGAGACAACACTTCAAAGAAACCACCCCGAGCCTTGATACTGCCGGCTACCGGCAGACGATTGTCTTGTTTTAAAAAAGAAATTGCGTCAGAATCAGAAAAAAATCCTAATAGCGGTGTCAAAGCCGAGTCGATCTCGGCTCCATCAAATAACTCTGCAATCAAAGGGCCAAAAGCCTCCCAGTCATTTTTGGCTTGTTCCATGTCAGCGGTATCGAGATCAATGTCAATTTCAAGCGATGGGTTGATCCAGAGAAAAGGTTCTCGTCTGATCAATTCGGTGGGAAGATTCATCTTATCCTCTTGTTCTGAGCCTTTATCCGCAGTGTGATCGAGTAACAACAGTTACTTTTATCATGCCGAAGGTAGTCATGAAAATCAAGCCGTGTTGCTCTGCCTACGATAGCCGGACAGGAAACACAGATTGGACATCGGATCCATCAAGTCAGCTTAAAGATCGAACCAACCTTGCGATAGCCCAACTTGTCATAGTATGGATCGACATCACTCATGATATAAATCGGTTGATCGGGAAAATCCTGCGATACCCGCTCCATCAGCCTCTTGCCTATTCCTCTACCGCGACAGATCTTTCTGGTCAGCAGATCATACACATATACACCAAAGCCATCATCTTCCCGGCAGCGGATAAACCCACAGACTATATTTTGTTCCCAAGCGATATATGTGATGCTTGATTCAAGTGCCTTGACATAATTAGTCTGACCCGGTCCGTAATATTCGCCCCAGTCTTCTCCCTCATCGACCAGCAGGTCAAAAAAAATCGATTCATCTTCTTTGGTGTAATGTCTGATCTCCAATACCAACCTCCCGACAGATAATTATAACAATCTGTCCGGTCTTAGTCTGAACGCTTCCTTTTCTCGTAAGAGCGTATGCCAGCCCTGAGATCTAGCGGCATGATTATTTTTCGAAATAAGAAGTTTCCCCTGGTGATGTTCTCACCATAGAACTTGAGTTCTCCGGTTATCTGTTTGGCCTCCAGGTCAACTTCAGTTCCGATTGCTTCCGCAATGTCTGTGCTTAACGGATTGCCCTGCCGGCTGTAAATTTTTGATAATCCATTAAGTCGAAAGCCCGACTTGATCATCATTTGACCGGTTGTGCCGGGCATATAGTCCATTCGTCCCACACTGTTGACATACATCACCGGGACACCAAATGCCTGAACATATCTGTTGCACAAGGCGTCATTGATTTGTCTTTCGACTTCTATTTTTTGGGGATCCGCCGGCGACCCGTGAGGAAATAGGATCAGTGATATGTTTCGATCTTTGATATTCTGATAAAAATGGATTCTGCGGGCATCATAGCAGATGGCAACGGCGACTTCTCCAAAAGGTGTCATGATAATATTTTCAAATCGACCTCTTTTAAAGACATACGATTCGGCTTCGCTTTTACGGACAATGCCATATACTGTCGTTTGATCCGCAATCAAATAAGAATTATAATAATCCCCCCGCGACTGTTCGACATAGCCGACAGCGATGAATGTGTTGTATTTTTTAGCCATTTTTTTGGCCCAGTCTGAGGTGATCTGACTGTTTTCATCAGCATAGGCCCAGATCGACTGATTGGCCAGATAACTGGATAGCGCCAGCTCGGGCAACACGATCAGGTCGGGTCGGTCCAAC
>JAAZLX010000066.1 GCA_012799095.1 Tissierellia bacterium | reverse complement strand
GATCATCTTCTTCGCCTCCTTTGATTTCACGAATTCGTTCAAAAAGTAGATATATAATCAGCCCGATCAATCCGATCGGTACGCCAATTAAGAGCATTTTCACGAGAAGCGGTGCTTCGTATTTTGCAGACCAACCGATCCACATATAGAAGACAAAATAACCGATGAGTAACGCGGTGATCACGATGGGTGCAATTGCTTTCTTTGTATGTTTCTTCACATAAACCCCCTTCTTCATCATCCGGAATAATGGAACGAGTTGTTTCACCTATTATTATTATAAAGTGTATACTGTTCCATTACTACCGCAATTAAAAACATTCGCACCGGCTGTCCAATCTATCCAGAATTTGAAGCGGAAGCTATTCGTCACGAAAAGCACAATGCAACGACGCGATGATCGTTGCATTGTTATAGTTTTGGAACTTATGTTGCCCGATGAGCTATGGTAAACAGGAGAGTTAATTCGTTTGGAGTTCGTTACGCTCAAAAGAACAAATGTCAGATCCAGTATCTGCACTGCGGAATGAGATGACTCCCATATTTCCGATCAGATCGAAAGCAGTGGTAGCACAGAGATCAAAATCTTTTTTTTGCCAATCATCGTTACCATCGAGATAGACAATAAGTTCATATGGTTCAGTGCTGGTCTGAAGTTCGATCGATGAATAGGAATATCCTTCCGGATATGGCAAGCGCTGTGCAATCGCAGCTACTTTAGAAGCATCTCCGATATATTCCGTGCGATATTGCTCTAAATCGCCCAACGCATTACTCGATATTCTCACTTCGATATTTTTTACGTTTATATATACAACAAGATCTTCATTTGTCGGGTTCTGCATATCGATACCTAGTTGGTACCAAGCTCCTTTTTCGACATCCATTTTTACTGCCACACCGGGTGTCAAATACGATGCCTCATAGGAGTTTTCCTGTTCAACCTCTATTGGTTTCAATATGACTCCGGTATCGGCCAGCTTAGTGCCCGATGTAATAATGATTTGTTTTTTGGTTGGGGAGATCTGTTCATCGGAGTAAACAAAACTGCCCTGATTTCCAGCCGGAACCACAATTCCAATATCGAAGCTATCTTGCTTTTGGTTTGACAGGAAATAGATTGCGACGATTGAGATCGTAATGATGGATCCAATCACAATCCAAAATGAAGGTTTCTTGTAGTTCATAAAAAGATTTCACCTTTTCTGAATTTATTCCCATTCGATGGTTGAGGGTGGTTTTGAAGTGATGTCATAGACCACTCGATTGACATCGGCTACCTCGTTGACGATTCTTCGGGATACGACGTCCAAGACATCATAAGGGATCCTGGCCCAGTCGCTGGTCATCCCATCGCTGCTGTGGACTGCTCGCAAAGCGATCGCATTCGAATACGTTCTTTCATCTCCCATCACCCCGACCGATTGGATATTAGTCAATACAGCAAAGTATTGCCAGATGGTCTCGTCGAGATTATGCAGGGCGATCTCATGTCGGAAGATGGCATCGGCCTGCCTTAGTCGATCGAGCTTTTCCTTGGTCAGTTCTCCAATCACCCGGATACCGAGCCCCGGTCCGGGAAACGGTTGTCGCCACACCAGTTCATGTGGAATGCCCAGTTCTTCCCCGACCGCTCGGACCTCATCTTTAAACAGATCACGCAATGGCTCGATCAATTCAAACTTCATATCCTCGGGAAGGCCACCGACATTATGATGGCTTTTGATCGTGGCTGACGTTTTGGTACCCGACTCTACTACATCGGGATAGATCGTCCCCTGGACCAGGAATGCCACATCGTCCAATTTGTTGGCTTCTTCCTCAAACACGCGGATAAACTCCGTACCGATGATCTTGCGTTTTTGTTCCGGATCGGTCACGCCCTTTAATTTGGACAGGAACCGCTCTTCGGCATCGACCTTCCTGATATTCATCTGGAAGGCTTCTCCGTAGTGGTACATGACCTCTTGTGCTTCATTCTTTCGCAATAGACCGTGATCGACAAACACACAGGTCAGCTGTTGCCCAATCGCTTTCTGGACCAGGACTGCTGCCACTGAAGAATCGACACCTCCGGATAGGGCACACAATACTTTACGATCTCCTACCAATTGTCTGATCTGACGAATCTTATCCTGGGCAAAATCCGCCACGGACCAGTCGCGCTCATGCTCGACCACATCAAACAAAAAGTTATTGATCAGCTCACGTCCGAATTCGGTATGTTCGACCTCAGGATGGAATTGGACGGCATACAGCTTGGTTTCGATATTTTCGATCGCAGCATGGGGGCATTGTTCTGAGTGAGCAATGCTGATAAATCCCGGCGGCAGTTGAGTTACATAATAAGTATGGCTCATCCAGCTCATACCGCTTTCAGGAAGATCGTGCAACAATCCGGTTCGGTTGTTGAGTTGGATCTCTGTCTTGCCGTATTCACGTTTGTCTGATTGTTCTACCTTTCCGCCCAGATCCTGTGCCATCCGTTGCATTCCATAGCAGATCCCCAGGATGGGAATCCCGAGTTGATAAATCTTGTGATCGATCATCGGTGCATCAGCGTGGGTGACCGAAGCCGGTCCACCGGTAAAGATGATGCCCTTTGGATGATGACTTAATATATCTTCCAGCGGATGATCATAGGAAAAGATTTCTGAATAGACCCCGGCCTCTCGAATCCGGCGGGCAATCAATTGAACATATTGGCCACCAAAATCAATGATCGCTATCATTGTAACCTCTGTGGTCGGAATAATTGGGCGGCTCGACCGTTATCTGAACGTCGTGAGGATGGCTCTCCATCAGACCGGCCCCGGTTATCTGAACAAACCGTGCTGTCTGTTGAAGTGCTTCCAGTGATTCAGCTCCGCAATAACCCATGCCGGAGCGGAGTCCACCTAATAACTGATAAATCACATCCTTCAAATAACCCCGATATGGAACTCGGGCTTCCACTCCCTCGGGTACATATTTTTTTGTATCATTTTGGAAATAACGGTCATTCGAACCGGCTTCCATGGCCGCGACCGATCCCATTCCCCGGATGTTCTTAAAGCTTCTGCCTTTATATATCACCCGTTCGCCCGGGCTTTCTTCTGTGCCTGCCAG
>JAAZLX010000065.1 GCA_012799095.1 Tissierellia bacterium | reverse complement strand
CGAAAGCCTATTCGCCCCGGATATCAGGACGAACTTCTTTTAAGCGATACAATGTTGCTTCTGTGGCCTTGACATAAGGTTCTACAAACATCCCGCCGATCCCAAACAGAAGCGAGCCCAGGAAGTACCAGCCCAAAAAGGATAAATCGAGCACGAACAGGTTCATTTTGTCATTATCAGTCATACTGGTCGATAGAGCCATCGCTTGTTTGATCGAATACTTCGGGTTCTCGGCCAAAATAAACGGGACAAATTTGTATTGGTATGTCTTGATGATCCCGGGGATCACCAGCAACAGCGACCACAGAAAGATGACCACATCCAGGTAGAACAACTTGAAGGTCAATTCGGCCCATTCCCCCCGTTTAAAGGTCGAAAACAGGTAATCGAATCGATTGTCTCCCGCAATGGCATGGTTGAAATAACGAGCCCGGCCGACCCGGAGATTGTTTCCGACAACCAAACGTAAGGCTACGAAAAATAAACCGACACCAATGGTGAGCAGTCCAAGGATCCCCCGGGTGAGCATCCGAAAAGGAGCGGTGATCATGTCAAACAGAGTTCCGCTACCTGTGCTGAACCATTCGGTTGCCTGGCTGATCGATTCACCGGTCTCCGGGGTGATTTTTTCGACCACCTGGATCGATTGCGAACTGGCACCGAGAATGATAGCAACGAGACACACGGCAAAAGCCGTCCAGTAATGTTGTTTCAGAAACAACTTGGCATGTTGTTTTAGTGTTGCACGACGCCACATAATTACCTCTCCACTCAACGTTTACAAAAAACACCCTAGCGGGTGTTTAACGAAGGTTATTTTCCTGGTATTCAAAGCGGTCATTCATCAAATCATCGACAGCATGATTGATAGCTTTATAACCTATCGTCAGACCTTCATCCCGTTTCAATATGCGAGCTTGTTGGCTGATGACTTCACAAAGGACATATTTGTTGTCCGTTTTTTCGATCAGTTGATCAATGGTATATTTTGTCATATGTTCACCTCGGAGTGATTGTACTAGATAACGAGTTTTTCAGCAAGTAATGCCAAGTGGATTTTGCTTAAATTTCCTGACCGCTTCGGCTATCTTGAAACACTTTGATACGTTCCTCATGACTGAGAACCCGGTATACCTGGTGCAGTAGCCACATGTGGCCAAAAGGATCGATAACAATCGCATTGGCGATCCCCATCTCCGGTATTTCAATCGGCTCCTGAATTACTCGGCAGTCATTCTCCAGTGCTTTGGCAAAGGTGTCCCGGATATCTTCCACGACGACATTGTACCAGATCGATGGAGATTGATCCTTTTTGGGTGCGACCAGATGGTAATCGGGGTTTTCATCCAACATATGAAATCGGACGCCGTGGAGAGTAAATACGACTTCATTGAAACCGAGTGATAGATCCGACTTCTCGACCAGTTCGATTGGAAAGATATTGTCATAAACCTGATAAGCCGTCAATGAATCCGGCACGACCATGTTGATCTCAACGCCAAGCATATATACCTCCTTATTAGGGTCAGATTGTTATTGATTTTGCAAAAAATCCGCCCATGAATAAGCTGACAGATTTTGTTGTATGACTTCGTCGATCGTCATTAGATATTGATCGATCGCCTGTTCCACTGCCGGTCCTGCCCGGTCGATTCCTTCCCGGTAAACCAATGCGCTGAGATGATATATCGGCAAACCCATGGCATGACCCGGAGTATGAACACAAGAGACCCCCTGTCCAACGGCATGGACCAGAGCCTGATCTTCACATGATGTTATATCCCCAGCCATGGCATGAACGGCCAGGATGGCACGGCGGGCCTGCTTGATGGTAATCTCACCGCGGGACCATTTTTTGGTAGCTTCGACTGCCTGAACCGGACGGGGGTCCGAGGGATAACGCTGTTTAAGCAGAACAACGATCGGCTCGACCGCAGCAAACGACCACAGTATTATTTGGCGTCGTGACAAGGTATCCAGTCGGACCTTCAGTTGTGTGAGACAGCTGTCATCTTGACGAAACAAGATTTTGTTGTTTCTTTTGTAGCGTTTCCTAGCTTCCATCAGACAATCCACCAAACATCCCCTCCGATTTTATGATACACTTTTTACACCTTAGCCTGTTATGGATATAATGATAATAGAGTAAATAAATAGCCTGTGGAGGCAGTTATGAACAGATATGTAGCAATACTGGTGTTATTGGTCGCGCTCGTGACCGGTTGCGCTCAACCGGTGCCTCAAGTTGTTACACCCGAGCCTGAAAAAGTTGCCGAGCAAGAGATTGGTTACGGTGATATTACCGGCGACCAACTGGTTTCAATGATTGGCGATGACACTGTTTTGATCGTCGATGTCCGAACAGCCGAAGAATATGCTCAGGGCCATCTTGAAGGGGCCATCAATATTCCGGTCGATAAATTCCAGACATCATTTGACGATTTAGACTTAAGCAAAGATCAGCCCCTGGCGCTGTATTGCCGAACGGGAAATCGCAGCAGTCTCGCTTATCTGGTTCTGGAGAACCAGGGTTATGACAAAGTATACCATGCACCCGGTGTGTCACAATATGATTACCCACTGGTGAAATAATGGAGACAAACATGAAAGATTTTATTGGTGTATTTGACTCCGGACTCGGCGGGATCAGCGTCCTGGCCGACCTTCATCGAATGATGCCACAGGAAAACCTGATCTATCTGGGTGACTCGAAAAATGCACCCTATGGAGAGAAAAGCAAAGACGAAATCACTCAATTGTCATACAAGATCGTTCAGGATCTGATAGACGAAGGTGCCAAGGCCATTTTGATTGCCTGTAATACGGCCACTTCAGCTGCCATCGACACGTTGCGCAAATCATTCTCACTGCCGATCATCGGGATGGAGCCGGCTCTTAAACCGGCCCTGGAACAGACACCTGAAGGTAAGATCCTGGTATTGGCGACCGGCTATACTTTGACACACGGCCTGTATAAGAAACGGCTGGATGAACTGGGCAACCCGGATCGCGTCTTGAGTGTCCCGGCCCCGATGCTGGTCCGTTATGTCGAGCAGGGGATTTATCAGGGTGAGCAGATCCGGGAATACTTAAAGCAGATCATCCCCGACACAACAGATATCCGAGCTGTGGTCCTCGGTTGTACTCACTTTCTTTATCTCGCTAAAACGATCGAAGACTTTTTCGGCTGGCCGGTCCCGTTGTTTAATGCCAATACAGCAGTTATTCGTGAACTCAAGCGTCAGATCGAGCTGAGACAAGGTTCTGAGGGAATGGTCGAAATCAGAAACTCTCATTCGCAGGAAATGGTGGAATTATCTCAATGCATGATGCAGAATTATCTAAAATTAGTTACCGATTAGACTGGGACAGAGTAGAACAGATCATCCGGGAGTTTTTTAATCCGGAAGAGCAGACGATCCTTAACAGTTTTTTCGGTTTGAACGATCATGACAAGCTGGCAATCAGGCAGATCGCCAAGCAGCAAAAGATGAAAATCAAACCGCTGAGCGAAAAAATCGCCAAGCTGGAAAAGCAACTTTATAAAATTCTAAAAGCGGAAAATCTGGATCAGTTGATCCAGGAGCAACTTGAACAGCTCAGTCTGAGTGAAGAGATCAGTCATTTGACGGATTGATCTTTTGTATCGTGTTTTGTCTATTCGGGTATTCGCCAACGATAACAAGCGATCCGGATCGATCGAGAGGTGGAAATGAAACAGTCAAATCGGACAAACAATGGTATGATAACGGGTTTGATGATCGGTGTAGCCCTGGGGGTTGCTCTAAACAACCTGGCGATCGGCATTGCGCTCGGTGTTGCACTCGGTGCCGGGAGTGACTCAATGCGGAAAAAAGACGCAACAACACCTAATCCAATCGACCAGCCGGATCACGATCTGTCGCAGGAATCTCTGGAAGAAATTGATATTGAAATCGATGATGAAAAACTCACTCAAACCGATGAGTTTCCCGACGATCAAAGCTTGTGATACGCCCGTCGCTGTCAGCGCTAAGGTATTGAAAAAGGCTGTTGGTCCGGTTGTAGACCGGGATGAACTGTGATAAACTGAATTTAATCAAATAGTGCGGTGATGAGATTAGTAACTTCCGAAAGACTGCAGAGAGATCCTGGTTGGTGAAAAGGGTCGTCGGAAAGAAGTGAATCAGACTCGGAGTACTCTTACCAATGAAGTGGACCTCTCAGGTCAATTAGGGTGGCAACGCGGGAGCAGTCTCGTCCCTTAGGGGATGGCCTGCTTTTTTTGATTACAGGAGAAGAATGAAACACTATCGATTGTTTTGCGTCGGAGGTGGCAGCGGCGGTCATGTGACACCGATTCTGCCCGTGATCCGGGAACTGAAAAAAGACATCAACCTGACCGTAGACCTGGTGGTCGACAAAGGGTTTTATCATCAGGCAAAAGGCCTGATAGATCAGTCGGGTTTAACCATTCGACTGCATACCATCTCATCCGGTAGACTGCGCCGTTATGCCCACTTTAAGTGGCATGATTATTTGAGAAACCCTAAAATCATGTGGGACAATTTCAGCGACATTTTCCGCACCGGTTTCGGATACAGCCAGAGCCTGTGGCTGTTAAAAGGCAGGCCTGACGCCGTGTTTGCCAAAGGTGGATTCGTCTCATTGCCATTTGGCCTGGCCGCTAAGACACTGGGTGTTCCGTTGATCATTCATGATTCTGACGCTCGACCGGGATTGACCAACAAGGTTCTCAGCCGGTTTGCCGATCGGATCGCCACCGGTATGCCAAGTCAATATTATCCCTATGATCCCGACATCACGACCTTTACCGGCGTGCCGATCGCACCCGAGTACCGGCCGTATGATCGGCAGGAACAATCCGAGTTAAAAAAATCGCTTGGATTTG
>JAAZLX010000064.1 GCA_012799095.1 Tissierellia bacterium | reverse complement strand
CGGAAAGATCTCCCGCGAACCGGAGTTGAAGATTGAGTTTCGCATTCAACAGGAAAAACGGAGGCAGGTCGAGCAGCTGATACGAAAGCATCATCCCTATGAGGAGCCGGCCATCAACTTCATTCCGATTGAAACGGAATAGCCTGACATCGCCTTTAGAGCAGCCCGGCTGCTCTTTTTTTCGAGGATGTTTATTACTCAGGCAACCGAGTGCCTGTCATAACCGGTCCGGAAACGGGTAACAATGTTTCATATATCGAACGACTGTCATATCAGGTATGGAATCGATGTAATAACCGTCGACCAAGTCGACATGAAAGATAGCGATGAAGAATATACAGTATGCTTTTTGGAAAACCTTGCCGATTCTTTTCAGTTATATCTTTTTGGGAATTGCTTTCGGGATCCTGGTCCAATCGAGCGGATATCACTGGGGCTGGGCGACCGCTATTTCACTGATCGTGTTTACCGGTGCTTTTCAATTTATACTGATCGGACTATTAGTTAATCAGGCAGATTTGGGAACGATCGCATTGACCGCTTTGTTGGTCAATAGCCGAAACCTGTTTTACGGTATCCCATTTGTGCGGGATTTTCCCAAGATGGGCTGGAAATATCCTCTGATGATACACTTTATGTCAGACGAAACCTTTGCGGTCTTGATGGCGACCGATCCACCCGAGGAAATCGATCGAGACAAGGTCCGGTTTGCTATTGCAATGCTTAACGGGTTTTACTGGGTTCTGGGATCTACCATCGGAGGTGTCCTTGGCAATGTGTTACCGTTCGATCTGACAGGTATTGAATTCAGCTTGACAGCACTATTTGTCACGATCTTTCTCGATCAGTGGAAGAATTATCCGACCCATCTGCCGGCTCTTCTGGGTCTGACTGTTTCGATCATCAGTCTGCTGGTGTTCGGCCCGAGTTACTTTTTGTTACCGGCCCTGCTGATCACCGTGGCCGGTTTGATCGTATTACAGCCCGTGGTGGAACATCATGCTTAAGGTATTGTTGGTCAGCTTTATCATTACCTTTGGCCTGAGGGCGGTTCCCTATCTGTTTTTTGGCCGGAGGGCTGAATTGCCCACCTGGCTGGAATATTTAGGTCACTACCTGCCACCTGCCATCATGGCCTCACTCGTCATCTATGCCGTCAAAGAGGTATTCCTGTTTGATACCACCTTTGGTGCCATGATCACTGGGGTGGGTGCTACAGTCGGGATCCATCTCTTCAAGCGAAATACTGCGCTCAGCATCATCATTGGCACGGCAGTCTATATGTTGCTTTTGCGTTTACAATAGTTTACTATCACTACTACCTGATGTATCTTGAAATAAGAACGAGGAGGGTTACATGAAACTTAAATTTATTATCGGTCTACTCCTGATCGTGCTGGTTGTGGCAGGTTGTTCTACAGCCGCACAAAAGGCAGATCTCGTGATCGCGGTGCCGCAGGATCCGGACTTTCTAGATCCGCATAAGGCCGAAGCGGCCGGGACCCAGGAGATGATGAACAATGTCTTTGAGGGTCTGATGAAGGCATCGGTCGAAGGGATGCCGGTCGAGG
>JAAZLX010000063.1 GCA_012799095.1 Tissierellia bacterium | reverse complement strand
GTCTTTGCCAAGGAATTGGTTCAAATTGATCCAATTGAAGAATATCTTGCCGACCAGAGGGCCCAGGGCCATGACATCAATCTTCTGCATTTTTATTTAAGTGTCTATGTACGGGTTCTGGCAGAACGCCCGAAGCTTAATCGTTTTATCATGAACAATAAATACTATGCCCGTAATGGCATCTCGATATCAATGGCTATCAAACGTCGCTTAGTTGATGAAGCTGACGAAACAACAGTCAAGTTTAATTTTGACGGCACAGAGTCCGTCTATCAAGTCGCAGAGACCGTCAATCAGACGATCAATGATGCATTGACTAATAGTGAAGATTCACCGAATGTCGATCGACTGGTCAATTTTATTCTGGGACTTCCCGGTATTGTCAAAAAGGGGTTGGTCGGTCTGCTGAAATGGATGGATCGAGTAAACATGTTGCCAGCCAGCGTGATCGATGTCAGTCCTTTTCATGCCAGTTTGTTTTTTAGTCATCTACGAAGCATACGGGGCAGATATGTGTATCATCACTTATACAATATAGGTACTTGCGGACTGTTTGTTGCCATTGGCCGGGTGGAAAAAAAAGCAATTGTAGTAGATGATGAAGTTGTTGTAAGCAACTGCGTTGAGATCGGATACGCACTCGACGAAAGAATCTGTGATGGTTTGTATGTGGCCAACTCCTTCCGTCTGGTCGAAAAATACCTTCATAACCCTCATCTGCTGGAAACTCCATTGGAAAAAATAGTCGAAGACGTCGAATAACTGCTCAAGTGAGCAGTTTTTTGCTTTCAAACCAACAAAACATCAATTAATAGATGTCAAATGCCAATAAGTGTGATATAATAGCTGGGTAATGAAAGGAGAGCCAATGAGAATCGAAACCAATGCTCAAACCATTGAAGAAATCAAGTCCATCATCACCCAAAACCCGGACGAAGGCAAAGAAGTCCGGATCTATGTGGCGGGGATGGGTTGCAGCGGTCCGGCCTTTGGTCTGGCGCTCGATACACGCAGTGAAGAAGATGTCGTCTATGAAGAGGGCGGTCAAGCCTTTATCATGGAGCCGGCCTTTTTCGATCAGTTTGGTGATTTCCGGGTTGAATTCACCGATCGCGGTTATCTGGTGGAACCGGTCGACCCTGATGTATTGGGACCTTCCGCCTGTGGATCCTGCTCAGGCTGCAACTAAGACCTTCGGGTCTTCTTTTTTTATTCCTTTTTTATTCTTTAGAATGATTGACGTTGGGGCAACGAATCCATTGAATAAATTCTATTGATACATCAGCCGAAATAGGGTATATTAGTCATTACACGAGAATCTAAGAAAGGATCTACCATGATGATAAAGACCAATTCTGAAACGACTGCGGAAATCAAGTCGATTCTGGAACAAAATCCGGATGAGCCGCAAGCGATCCGCGTCTACCTCGCCGGGATGGGCTGAGCCGGCCCAAGCTGGGGACTTGCTCTGGATGAGCAAAAAGAGGAAGACGAAGTCTACGAACAAGATGGCGTGACGTTCCTGATGGAAAAGTCCGTCTCGGAACAATTCGGCGAGTTTACGGTTGAGTACACCGACCACGGCTATATCGTCGCACCGACGAACCAAGCTGCTTCGGATGG
>JAAZLX010000010.1 GCA_012799095.1 Tissierellia bacterium | reverse complement strand
TAGTAATAACCTTCCTGAAGTTTCTCAATTTCGTATGCCAACCGTTTTTTGCCCCAATCATCCACAGATTCAACATTTCCCTGGGCCGCAATGATGCTCTTGAAACGTTCAAGCAGCTGCTCACGTGCGTCATCTTCCATGTCTGGTCTAAAGACGAGGATGCTTTCGTACTTGTTCATACTTTTACCTCCCTTTGGTCTAGGTGGCCCTCAACTTCTGCTGAGAGCAGAGAGCAACGACTAAGGAATTATAACATGTCAAAGCAATCTTGGCAAACTTTTGTAACTATTCCCATTTATGTGCTACCATTCCGATGTGGCGGCTATTCCGGTGTATCAAATATGCCTGTCCGGACTTCTGTTTAGACGATTCCAATTCATTTCATGTATAATGAAGATAACTGGAAACAAGGAGACTTGTGATGACATATATCTATATCATAATGCTGGTTGTCTTCTTTGGTTATGGTAGCTTATTGCGTTACCGGGCACCGCAGAAGATCGGCCATATATTAGGCTTTCGCACTGCCAAGAGCCTCCAGTCACAGCGCAACTGGGATCAGGCAAATTATCAATTCGGCGGTTGGCTGCAGCAGTCCGGTGTGATCACCCTGCTACTACTCGTATTGCTGTCATTGACACCGCTAAAGGATGCATCCTGGGGCACATGGTTACTCTTGATCCCGGTTGGATTGATCATTCCGGCGATTCTTCAAGTCAATCAGGAACTGCCCGATTAACTGTGGCAGACGATGCTTGGGCAAATATTGAAAGTTTGTTGATTACTGGGTATAAATGATTGATACAGTCTTTAAGGAAGGTATAAGATGAAGGGCAATTTTTATGAAGCCAATCAAGCCATGCTGATGGACTTTTATGAAATGACCATGAGCAACGGTTATTTTCAGCACGAGATGAAAGATACGATCGTTTATTTCGATATGTTTTTCCGGTCAAACCCCGATGATGGCGGTTTGGCTATTTTTGCCGGACTGGAGCAGTTGCTTAATTATATTATTGATATTCATTTTGATGAACGCGATATCGATTATTTGCGTTCCATCGGTATCGATGACTCGAATTTTTTAGAATATATACGAAACTTTAAATTTTCCGGTGATGTCTGGGCTGTTGAGGAAGGCACACCGGTTTTTCCGCGAGAACCACTGATTGTGGTCCGGGCACCGATCATTGAAGCTCAGCTGATAGAAACGATGCTACTTCTGACAGTCAATCATCAGACCCTGATCGCATCAAAAGCCAATCGTATGGTCCGGGTGGCTCAAGGGGTACCGATCGTTGAGTTCGGAGCCCGCCGGGCTCAGGGGAAAGATGCTGCCACCAAGGGAGCTCGGGCTGCGTTTATCGGCGGTTGTATCGGCACCTCCAATATGCTGGCGGGACAGCGCTATGACATCCCGGTCTACGGCACGATGGCCCACAGCTGGGTCCAGCTATTTGACGATGAGTATGAAGCTTTCAAGCGGTATGCCGAAGTATATCCGGCCACCGGGTCGTTTCTGGTAGATACGTATAACACCTTAAAAAGCGGCATCCCGAACGCGATTCGGGTATTTAATGAAATCATTCTGCCAAGCGGTCACAAGCCGATGTCCATCCGATTGGACTCAGGTGACTTGGCCTATCTGTCAAAAGAAGCCCGCAAGATGTTAGACGATGCCGGGTTCGATTATGTTAAAATCATGGCCTCAAACTCGATCAAAGAGTCAACGATCCAGCAGTTGCGCGATCAGGGGGCAATGATCGACATCTACGGTGTTGGTGAAAACTTGATTACTTCCAGCTCCGATGCCGTCCTGGGCGGTGTCTATAAGTTAGTCGCTGCTGAAGAAGACAAGCAAATTATTCCAAAGATCAAGGTCTCGGAAAATGTTGAAAAAATTACCGTTCCGGGCTTTAAAAAACTGTACCGATTGATCGACAAAGTGTCCGGAAAGGCATTGGCAGATCTGTTGACACTCCATGATGAAGTCATCGATGAGTCACAGCCGTATGAGCTGTTCGATCCGGTCCACACCTGGAAACGAACGGTGATTGAAAACTACGAAGCTCGGGAATTACTCGTACCAGTGATCGCCCGGGGTGAACGGGTGTATGAACCCAAGACCCTGACTGAGATCCAACAATACCGTGAGCGTGAAGAACGCCGTATTTGGGACGGGGTCAAACGAATTGTAAATCCCCACCGCTATTTTGTCGATTTGTCACAATCGCTGTGGGATCTGCAAGATCAATTGTTGAAGCATTACTCGCACAGAGGGAGATAGTCTTTGTCAAAACCATTAAAACTGATTACATTCGGACTGGTCATCTCGTTGGCGGTATTTCTGCTGGTTCTGCAGCTACCGCAATTCGGTCTGCTATTACTGATCATTCCGGGCCTATACATTTGGCTGGGCTTTTCCTTGCCAACCAATACCGGTTATATTGCCGGCAGCATCTATTTTGTCCTGACGACCCTGTTGGTCGCCCATCCTTTTGGAATGATGGTGGGATTATTTGGCGGTTTGATCCCGGTGGCAATGACCATTGTGGCCAAGCGGGATTATTTAGAAGATGCTTTAGTTAAAACAGTCATCATGGCCTACGTTGCTTTCATTGCTTCGCATTACTTCTTTGATCGGATGCACGGGATCGATTTGTTTGAGATCTATCTCGAAAGTATTCGCCTGGTGATCACACAAATGCAAAGCACAGGTTCGGATACTGCCGGTTTGTTCACCACCCTGAGTGAATCATATCTAAGTGTATTGTTTATGCTGGCCACCGGATATTCACTGTTGGTATTTATCATGGCAGCGATACTGAAGCGGTATAAACTGATCGAGTGGCAGGTGCAACCGTTTTACACCTTCCGCTTTAAGGGTTTTAGCTTCCTGCAATTCGGTCTCATCATGATTGGCATGGCTATTCTGAGTTCGCTCGAGTTACCGTTTCGACTGGTGGGCCAAAATGGCTGGCGTTTTATGATGACATTGTTTTCGATTCAAGGCATCAGTGTGGCCTATTTCTTTTTGAAAAGAAAAAAAGTATCGACCCCTGTCAGTTGGCTTGTGCTGTTAGTATCTTTGGCCATGCCATTTGTCAATTCACTGATCAGTCTGCTTGGTTTCTCCGACAGCCTGTTCGACTTTCGGAAGTTGGAGGCACTTAAATGAAAAAGGACCGATTAAGTTTCTTACGAAGTTTGATGCCCAATATGAGTTACTATTTCATCCTGTTAGTGGTGCTCAATACCATGTTGTTTATTACCCGACCCGATTATGCCTATGTCGGCATCGCTTTGAGTTTGATCCTCGTCGTATACACGGTCTATCATGTCTTGGCACTGCGCAACAAATGGCGCGCTTTTACTGATCACCTGGAGACAGATATATTAGAAGGTTCTCAGGCAGCGCTGGTACATATGCCACTTCCTCTGCTGATGACAGATGTCTCAGGCAAAATCCTGTGGCATAACTCAAAGTTTAAAAAAATGATGGATCTGGAAGCATCCGTACTCGATCAGTCGATCCAACAGGTGCTTTACAATTGGGACTGGAACAAAGTGACCCAGCCCGATGTCCAGTTTTTCCCTCAGACGGTCCAGGACAAGGCTTACAGCGTTTTCAAAACGATATCGGAGCACGAGGACCAAAAGGCATACACTTTTTATTGGTTTGATGAGACACCATTGTTTTCCCTGCAGCAAACCTATGATGCCGAGACCCCGATCATGGTCTATATTCAGGTGGATAACTTTAATGAAACCATCTCGGGGGCCAAAGAAGGTTCCAGTCCATTTATTATCTCGGAAATAAACAGCCTGTTAAAATCCTGGGCTGACAATCACTATGGGATCCTGCACCGAATCGATGATGATGAGTTTGTTATGCTGATCCAAAAACAATATCTCGATCAGATGGAGCAGGCAAAGTTTGCTGTGTTAGATGAGATCCGTCAGATTTCAGTCGGCAACAAAAATCCCATAACGCTCAGCATCGGTATCAGCCGGGATGGAGACACCTTACCTGATCGCGAACTCAGCTCACGTCAGGCGCTGGAATTAGCCCTGGGACGTGGCGGTGATCAGGCGGTCATTCGCAAAGCCGGCAACTATGAATTCTTCGGTGGCCGTTCGAAAAACGTGGAACGGATCAACCGTGTCCGATCAAGGATCGTTGCTCAAGGCCTGGCCACATTGATCCGCGAGTCGGATAATGTCTATATCATGGGACACCGCTTTCCTGACCTGGACAGCTTCGCTGCTACGATTGGTGTGTTCCGTTGCGTTCAAAATCTGGAACGATCGGCCCAAATCATTCTGCGTGAAGTGACTGAACCGATCGAAGAAATCTATCAGTCCCTTTCAAATGATATTGATTATGAGTTCGTTCGGCCGAATGAATATCGCAATCGGATCAGTCAGGATGATCTATTGATCATCGTTGACACCCATCGCCCGAGCTTTACTGAAGATCCTGAGATCATCTCGAAGTTTACCAAACGGGTCATCATTGACCATCATCGCCGTGGTACAGAAATCGTTGAAGATGTATCGTTGATGTATCTTGAACCTTACGCTTCCTCGACAGCTGAGATGGTGACGGAGATCCTTCAATATATCACCGAACGGCCGATGATCGAAGCAGAAGAGGCCAATGCTCTGTTGGCCGGCATCGTGCTCGACACGAAAAACTTTGTCTTTAACACCGGGGTACGCACCTTTGATGCGGCGTCGTTTTTACGCCGTAATGGAGCTGATCCGCAACGAGTTCGAGAAGTATTCAAAGATGGTCTGGAAGAAAGCATTATCAAGAGTACGGTATTGACTAATGCCAATGAAATATTGCCGGGCATTGTTCTGAGCGTCAATGAAACACCGATCTCAAATATTAAGAAGCTGATAAGCCAGGGAGCGGATGAATTGATCGATATCAAGGGAATTCACACGTCGTTTGTTATTGGCAAAGAGATGGATGGTGAAATTTTTGTATCTGCCCGTTCCACCGGTCAGGTCAATGTCCATGTCATTTTGGAAAAACTGGGGGGCGGAGGTCACTTAGAAACCGCCGGAGGACAGTTTAAGGATCATACAATCGAACAAGTTCAGGAAATGTTGGTCGAACAGATCAACTTATATATGGAGGAACAATGAAAGTAATCCTATTGCAGGAAGTCAAAAACCTAGGCAAAAAAGGCGAGCTGGTAACGGTCAAAGACGGCTATGCCCACAACTTTTTATTTAAACGGAACCTGGCTCAGGAAGCCACTCCGGGAAATATTCGTGCCCTTGAGCAGCAACAGCGCATGCAACAAAAACAAGCCGACGAACGTCAGGCTGAAGCGGAAGAACTGAAAAAAGTGTTAGAACAAATGGCGATTGTAGTGGCAGTCAAAGCAGGCGAAGGCGGACGGATCTTCGGCTCCGTTACCTCGATCGATATCGCCAATGCGATCGAGCAGCAGGGAACTAAAATCGACCGTCGCACGATCGATCTGCCAAGCCCGATCAAAGATCTGGGTCAATACGTCGTACCCGCTAAGCTCCATCCCGGTGTTACCGCCGATCTCAAGGTAGAAGTGAGACAAAGCTGATGGCGGTACCGAGCAAATTACCTCCGAGTAATATCGAAGCCGAACAACATCTGCTGGGATCCATGATCCTTAACAGCAGTGCGCTGGCAGAAGGTCTATTTTTGGTGCGGGAGGATGACTTTTATAAAGAAGCCCACCGCATTATTTATCAAGCTCTGGTCGAACTGAACGACCGGGATCATTTTGATGCCCTGGTGGTAGTCGACCTGCTGCGCGACAAAGGCAAACTGGCGGCTGTCGGAGGAGCAGAATATATCTCCGAGTTGGTTCAGACCGCCTCCCGGACGTACAATGTCGGGGAGTATGCAGCTATCGTTCATGAAAAATCGATTCGGCGAAAATTGATCAGTGCAGGTAGTGATATCATCAAGGAATGTTTCCAACTGGAGTCGGGTCGTGACCCGTTGGCCTATGCTGAGGATCTGATTTATGGCGTTGGTGAAAAGAGAAACCGTTCCGGTCTTGAACCGATCGGTGAAATTTTTGAAGACTATGAAGATGATCTGAAAAAATTCCGGGAAGACCCATCAGCCTTACGAGGCTTAAAGACCGGTTTTGTCGATCTCGATACCAAGACGAATGGGTTGCAAAAGGGAGACTTGATTTTGGTCGCCGGTCGGCCGTCCATGGGCAAATCGGCCCTGGCGGTCAACATCGCTCAAAAAGCAGCAGTCGATGCGGAAAAAAATGTATGTATATTCAGTCTGGAAATGAACAAAAAAGCCGTTTTGACCCGGATGATCGCCACGGACTCCGGTGTCAGTTTGTCACATCTGTTAGGTCTGGATATTCCGGTAGAACAGATGCGACGGATCTATACCACCAAACGTAACTTTGACCAGGCCAAGCTGTATATCGACGAAACCTCCGGTCTTACCATCGGCGAACTGCGTAATAAACTGCGCCAGTTTCGTCATGAAAGCGGCCGACCGATCGACCTGGTAGTAGTCGACTATCTGCAGCTGATGGAGGGGGCGGGGGAAAACCGTCAGGTGGAAATCTCCAGTATCTCACGCGGACTCAAAGCGATCGCTCGGGAATTCAACTGCCCGATGATCGCCGTCAGTCAGTTGTCACGTGGACCGGAAAGCCGGACCGACAAACGCCCGATGTTGAGTGACCTGCGTGAATCAGGGGCGATCGAACAAGATGCCGATCTGGTCCTCCTGCTTTACCGCGATGAATACTATCATCCGGATACAGAAGAACCCGGTGTGGCCGAAGTTCATATTGCCAAACAACGTCAAGGAGAGACCGGCGTCGTCAAGTTGGCCTGGATCGGACATTTAACATCATTTGAGAACCTGGCGCGCAATATCCCCCATTACGATTGATAAAGGAAAATATTGGTATATATAAACCATCGAACAAAAAGGAGTTACTATGGATATTACCGATCTGCTTTCATCTTTATTAGGTGGACCACAAAGCGCCCCTCAGACACAACAAACACAGCAACCCCAACAATCAGGCATGGGCACCCTCGCCAAACTGGCTATTCCGATGATCCTGATGGCCTTGTATCGCAACGCCTCGAGTAAGAAAAAGGCTGAATCACTCACGAAAGCGTTGGGAGAACACGAAAAGTCACCGGCCGATTCGATTTCAACCGATATCTTCGGGAAGATCCAGCGGGCCGACACCCAAGACGGCAGCAAGATCCTGGGACACGTTCTGGGCAAAGATCATGAAGTGATTGCTTCGCAGATTGCCGGACAAGCCGGTGTATCGATCGATCAAGCCAAATCGATGATGGGTTCACTTGCTCCGGTCATCATGGAGATGCTGGCTGACAAGACAAAAAGCAACCGGACTCCGGAAGGTGTTCGTGAGACCGTTCGTGAACAACTCCAAAAAGTCGACCAAACGGATGGCTTACCCGGTCTGCCGGATATTTTCCGCGATATGCTGTCACAAAATCAACCCCAGACACAACAGCCGCAACAAGAAGGCGGTCTCGGCGGTATGCTGAAAGACCTACTGGGCGGCGGACTTGCTCAAGAAGAAGATGACGAACCGGGCCTGCTCGATTCTCTCGGCGGCATGGGCGGGATCACCGATATATTAGGAAAACTGATCCGTTAAACTACTCATAGCAGCCTTGGGCTGCTTTTTTTACGGAGGCAATCATGTTGAAAGCCATGACAATCGACTCACCCATCGGACCAATCGGTCTGATCGAACAGGACGATCACCTGGTAGAGGTATTGTTAGACGGTCTGCCGGCGGGTACTGAAGAAGTCGAAGGCGAAGTGGTCAAGCAAGCTGCCCGTCAACTGGATGAATATTTTCAAGGTAGTCGCAAACAGTTTGATCTGCCTCTAATGCTT
>JAAZLX010000062.1 GCA_012799095.1 Tissierellia bacterium | reverse complement strand
GCGGATCATAGTTGCCCTCACCATTGCCCAGACTGATGCTAAGCTTGACGACATAGTCGAGCGGCACCAGGCGGCTATAGCTGCTTTGGCCTACCACCATGCCTTTTGGCTCATCGGCATAGACGTATTCGGTGACATAAGTCACATTGGCACCTTTGGCCCGGTAGGTATCGTAAAAGTACTGTTGCAGTTCACCTTCATTTTTGGTGCCGCGGAGGTCTTCCAGATAGGGCAGACCGAGCGAATAGGTCAGCTTGATCGATTTGTCATCCTGGTCGGTCAGTTCGGTCCCGGGAGGAATTGACTGAGATACCAGGTTACCATAAGGTACGCCGGCATTGTAGCGGGACACGATCAGCGGTTGCATTCCACTGACCTGAGTAGCTTCTTCGCTCGAGTAGAGAGCGTAGTTCGGGACGACAGTGGCTTCACCGATCGAGACCGTGATCTCAAATTCGTCGTTCCGTGCGATTTTGGTTCCGCTGGAGACCGATTGAGAAATGACAAAGCCCTGATCGACCGTCGAGCTGGTCTGTTCCTTGACAGTGACTTTGACCCCGTTGGTACTGGCCCAGGTATCGACTTCGGACTTGGCTTTACCGGTAAAGTCGGGCACATTGATGTTTTTCTCGAACTGCTCTTCACCGCGCGAATAATAGACGATCGCGACATCCTTGCGCAGGTAGTTATCCGGTGTAACATCAGGTGAGCGGAACTCCGTTTTGATGTGCCGGAATCGTTCGATACCCGAATCATACTGCAGGATCAGCGAGACATTATTTGCCTTTTCCTGCTGGACCCACATCTGAGCCTCATCATAGGTCAGGTTGGAAAAGTCAGGCAGCACGATGCGTTCTTCCGGATCGGGCCCCTGTGAGACATCGACCAACACCTCGGAACCCTTGCGGATCTTCTTATCGGCAACAGGGTCTTGTGAAATGATCTGTGTCTCAGGAAAGTCCTTACTGTATACCATCGTCGGGACGAAGTCGATTTTATTTCGAGCGCCCCAGACTCTGGCTTCAGAGAGCGTTTTTCCTTCATAGTTGGGCAGTGTGACATGATTCATTTGATACCAGATGAAGAAGATCAGAAGTAGCGCCAGGGCCCCGATAATGCCGGCGATGATGTATTGGCGTCGTTTTTTGCCCTGATAGGTCGGATCGACCACCGTGTCTTCAGCTGTCGAGCGGCGGGATGATTCGAGATAGCTTTTATAGCCCTCCGGCGGCTCTTCCGCTTCAACCGGTGTCTTGGACGGTCGCTTATAAGCCGGCGAGACGACATCACTCGATTTATGATCCAGTACCGGTTCTTCCGGAACCGAATCAGTTACTGCCGGTTCTCCGACAGGGGCTTCTTCCAATACGGCTGGTTCGGCTGGACTATCAGCTACAGAAGGTGACGGTTGTTTGACATCACCTTCTGCCAGCTTTTTGTCTTCTTTTAACAGGTCATCGTAATTATCACCGGAGAATTTTGACAGAAAATCACTCATGGTCTTTTAAATTTCCTTTGTACAGATAGAGCGTTTCATCGGATCGGTCGGATACATCTTTGGAGTGGGTGACCACGATGACACATTTGTTGTGTTCGTGAGCCAGTTTGCGGAAAATGTTGACGATCTCGAGCTCCATTGCTTCATCGACGTTTCCGGTCGGCTCATCGGCCAGGATGATGTCGACATTGGTTGCCAGTGCCCGGGCGATCGCGACACGTTGTTGTTCGCCCCCGGACAGTTTGGTGACCGGCCGGTCAGCTTTGGTCTTGGCCAACCCGATATAATCGAGCAGGTTGTAGGCGACTTCGGTTTTATTCTCCGGCAGTGTATTCTCGGTCACATTCATCGCTACCATGATATTTTCCAAAGCGGTCAGGTAGGGGATAAGGTTGTAGGATTGGAAGATGATGCCGACTTTGTTTCGTCGGAAGTTTTCGTAGCCGATGTCCTTGATATTTCGACCTTCATACAGGATCTCACCTTCGGCCGGGGCATCAAGTGCACTGATCAGCGACAAAAAAGTGGTCTTGCCGGAACCGGATTGACCAAGGATGGTGTAAAACACACCCTTCTCAAACTGCACTGACGTATCTTGCAGGATATAGCGCCGGGAATCACCATCTTGATAATAATAGGTGATGTTCTTGGTTTCTAAAATTGCCATTGCTGCCTCCTACATTAAGACTTGTTTTGGATTGAGTCGCACGATATATAGCATGGGCACGACAGTAGACACCAGGACCGTTCCCAGTCCGATCAGGAAGAACAGACCAACATAGGACGGGCTGAAACTGATGCGATAATTTTCAGCGATATCCTCGCTGGTAATGTTGGAAGCGAATTGTCCAAACCGCCATTGTTCATCCCAGTAGCTTTGGTCGGGGTTCATCGGATCGGTCTCAGCCACCAATTGATCACGGACCATGGAATCGGACAGTCCCTGGGCAATGAAATTGCCTGTGACAAGCGATAAGGCGATGGCCAGGATGGCAACCAGCATGACTTCAAAGACGATCTGGGATATGACTTTGGAACGTTTTTCTCCCAGTGACATATAAATGCCGAGTTCATGCTTGCGATCGCGCAGGAATAACAGCACGACCAGACTGATGATCAGGATAGAGGCACCAATGGCCGCGATCAGGACGTAATTGGCCATCTTGGAGGTCTGTTGGACCGGTGCAGCGATGACAGAGTAGGAGTCACTGTTGGTGTATATGGTGTAAAACGGTGGCAACAAGGCTTGTGTTTCTTCTTTAAAGGCTTCCATGTCGTCAGGGTTATTCAGGATGTACAGCGACTGATAGTACGTCTGCATGGCCTGTTCTTTTTCTTCATCAGTCAAATCCATCGATTCCTGACTCATATAATATTCAGTCATTGCCCTCTGTTCGGCAATGATCACCTGATTCGGCACGAGTAGCGTGTTGTAGGTTGTCTGCTTGTCTTCAGCCGGTCTGATCATCTGATCATTCGGGGTTTGTGGTTGTTCGATGGTTTCATAGATCCCAATGATCTGCAGTGGCACATCGCGCCGTTCGACTTCAGTCGGGAGAGACATACCGTCTTGACTGTATTCAAGAATATAATTCGACAAAACGATATTATCACCGACGCTCAAATTGTTATATTCAGCCAATTGAGTGTGGATCAAGGCTGAACCTGTTCCACGGGTGATCTCTTCCTGGGTAAATGTCCGGCCGTCGATCAGAGTGGCTTTCCCTTCCTCGATTAACATGACCGGTGGATACTCCGTACCTTTTAAATTAAAGCCGTAGTATTTGCGGTAGGGATCATCTCCGGCCCATTCAGCATATTCCGGGTCAAGCCAGGGTTCGAGATTCTCTGAACCGAGGGTGG
>JAAZLX010000061.1 GCA_012799095.1 Tissierellia bacterium | reverse complement strand
TCGGATTATTATTTAAAATCAGAGCCAGAAAGGACAAAATCAATGAATGATGTTCGCGTCCAACATTATCACTTGTTGACCGTGATTGTAAATCGAGGAAAAGCAACGCAGGTCACACATATTGCCCGGGCTAATGGTGTCCCGGGGGCTTCCATTACTCTGGGATGGGGGACCGTTCACGGTCGTCTGTTTGATTTCCTTGGAATCAACAGTGAGGATAAAGAAATCGTTTATATGGTTAGTGATCCGGAAACGATAGACCGGGCATTGGAAGCATTAAAAACAGAGCTCCAGTTGGAAAAACCCAATCACGGCATTGCTTATGTCATGGAGTTGCTTGAAACCAGCGGTGTTCACCGAATGAAAAAAAATGTAACCTGTGAAACAGAAGGAGAATGTACCATGAAGCAATTGATCACCGTCATCGTCGAGCGCGGTAAAGCCGAAGATGTTATGGCAGCAGCTAAAGATGCGGGAGCTGCCGGAGGAACGATAGTTAACGCCCGTGGCTCAGGTGTTCATGAAACAACCAAAATTTTCAACATGGAAGTGGTACCGGAGAAGGAAATCGTTTTGATCTTGTGCCCCTGCGAAAAAGCTGAAGCGATCATGGACAACATTGAAAGAGAAATTCAGATCCATGAGCCGGGCCATGGTATCATGTATCTACAACCTATCGTAAAAACCGTAGGAGATAGACAATGAGTATCATCGTATACACATCAAAAACATGACCCCACTGTACAACCGCCAAGGATTGGCTTAGAAAAGAGGGGGTCGAATTTCAGGAGCGACCGCTGGAAGATCCAAATCATTACCGTGAATTCTCGAAACTGAATGTTCAGGGAGTGCCGACACTTGTTATCGGAGATGAAGTTCTGGTTGGATTTAATCCGACTCAAGTATTGGCGAAGTTAAACTATTCGATCGAACGATGCCCCAATTGTAATAACCGAATGAAATTGCCGAAAAAAAAGGGTTCGATCAAGGTCACATGTCCCCATTGTGAGTATCAATTCACTTTTCAAACGAAAGCATAATAACAGAATATAACACATTTAGGCGCTGAACATTGACTCAGCGTCTTTATTTTACTTTATATTTTGACAAAAATAGTTTATATTTGGAGTAGAACCTTAATAAGGAGAACAGTTATGACGTGTGCCTGTGAAAACAAAAAAATGGAGCTGATCGATCTGAGTCTGCTTGATGAGATGTTACTTACATACAAAGATCAGCCGGGAATCTCGATCCCGGTTCTGCAAAAGACGCAGGAAATCTATGGATATCTTCCCCGTCCGGCTTTGAGTAAAATAGCTCGGGAAACCGGTATAGATGAAGCCAAACTATATGGTGTGGCCACTTTTTATGCCCAGTTTCGGATGCTTCCGGTCGGAAAACATATGATCAGCCTGTGTCAGGGTACCGCCTGTCATGTTAACGGTGCCAACCTGATCGAAGATGCTGTCAAGGATGAGTTGGGGATCGAAAATGGTGAAACAACTCCCGACGGTTTATTTACACTTTCGGTCGTCGCATGTCTGGGGTGCTGCTCGTTGGCACCGGTCATGATGATCGATCAGGATACCCATGCCCGGCTGACGCCTGATAAGACCAAGGCAATCTTACGTCAGTATAAAAAGGAGGGCTAAATGAGAGTTGTCGTTGGAGCCAGCAGCTGCGGTTATGCCGCCGGCGCTCAAAAAGTGATCGATGAATTAAACAAAATACATATACCGGTCAATTTGACCGGGTGCGTAGGAATGTGTCATTTGGAACCGATCGTTGACATCTATACGGATGATGACATGTATCGTTTTGTCCATGTCCAGCCCGATCAAGTCGAAGGGATTATCCGTGATTTATCGGATTCTCCTTCGCTGATCAAGCCTGAAGACAGCCAAATTCTGGCAGGCCAGAAGCGGATCGTGTTACGTAATTGCGGTGTGATAAATCCCGAACGGATCGAAGATTACATAGCCATTGGAGGATACAAGGCTTATCAGGCGGTACGGGAAATGGAACCGGACCAAGTGATCGACATCATCAAACAAAGCGGATTGCGTGGCCGGGGAGGAGCCGGTTTTCCCACCTGGTTTAAACTCAATGCTGCCAAAAACTCTCCCGGCAAACCGAAGACGATGGTTTGCAATGCCGATGAAGGTGACCCGGGTGCATTTATGGACCGTTCTATTATGGAAGGCGACCCTCACGCTGTTATAGAAGGTATGTTGATCGGGGCTCATGTGATTGGAGCGGATGAGGGCATATTCTATATCCGAGCTGAATACCCACTGTCGATTCGCCGGATGCAGTTGGCAATCGATCAAGCCAAAGAACACGGCCTGCTCGATCAGATCAGTCTGCGAATCAAAGCCGGAGCAGGAGCTTTTGTCTGTGGGGAAGAAACGGCCTTGATCGCTTCGCTGGAAGGCGAACGTGGTATGCCGCGTCTTAAGCCGCCTTTTCCGGCCCAAAAAGGCTATTTTGGCAACCCCACCAACATCAATAACGTAGAAACACTGGCCAATATCCCCTTTATCATTAAGAACGGTGCTCAGGCATTTACTCAATATGGGACTGAGAAATCACCCGGCACCAAGGTGTTTGCTCTGACAGGCAAAGTAAAAAAAGGTGGACTGGTCGAAGTTCCGATGGGTGTTCCACTGCGTCATGTCATTTATGATATCGGGGGCGGTATCATTGGTGATCGCGATTTTAAGGCAGTTCAAATGGGCGGCCCATCCGGCGGATGTATTCCCAAAGAACTGCTTGATACACCGGTCGATTATGAGCATATAACACAGACCGGAGCGATTGTCGGCTCTGGCGGTATGGTCGTCATGGATGATACCACCTGTATGGTCGAAATGGCTCGCTTTTTCTTAAACTTTACCTGTAATGAGTCTTGTGGTAAGTGTACCTATTGCCGTGTTGGTACCAAACGGATGTTGGAAATTCTCGACAGGATCACAAAAGGACAAGGAAAGAAAGGCGACATTGAATTACTCGAGGAATTGAGTCTAAAGGTTAAAGAAGGATCTCTTTGTGGTCTGGGTCAAACGGCACCCAATCCGGTCCTGACGACCATTCGCTATTTCCGGGAAGAATATGAAGCCCATATTAACGACAAAAAATGTCCGGCCAAGCAGTGCCCGGAATTATTGACATATCTGATCAATGACAATTGTATTGGTTGTACGGCCTGTGCTAAGGCTTGTCCCACCGGAGCGATCAGCGGGTCATTGAAAGAAAAACATCTGATCGACCAAACCAAATGCATCAAATGCGGTGCTTGCTACAATCGCTGTCGCTTTAATGCGATCGATGTGAATTAGGAGGAACCATGGCTAACATTCGCTTAAACATTGACGGACGTGAGGTGGTTGTTCCATCCGGCACGACGATTAAACAAGCAGCGACACAAAACGGTATCGATATTCCGACGCTGTGCTACGATGAAAAACTGGAAAATTACGCCTCGTGCGGCCTTTGTGTGGTGGAAGTAGAAGGCATGCCGCGATTGGTCCGGGCCTGCTCGACTGAAGTCGCTCAGGGCATGATCATCAACACTCGATCACCTCGGGTGATCGAGTCGCGAACAACCACGCTGGAATTATTGCTCAGTAATCACACAGGTGATTGTAAAGCTCCATGTACCCTGGGATGTCCCGATCAAGTCGATATTCAGGGATATGTCGGTTTGACCGGCAACGGCCAATTCCTGGAAGCTTTAAAACTGATCAAACGGGATCTACCTCTCCCGGCCAGTATTGGACGGGTCTGTCCTCATCCCTGCCAAACGGCTTGTCGTCGTGGTCTGTTGGAAGGTGCGATCCAGATTGCCTGGATCAAACGCTTCGTGGCTGATATCGATCTGGCCAGCCCCGATCCCTTCCTGCCTGACATCAAACCGGATTCCGGCAAACGGGTAGCGATCGTCGGTGGTGGACCGAGTGGTCTGAGTGCGGCTTATTTCCTGCGTCAACAGGGACATCAAGTAAAGATTTTCGAAGCCAATAATGAATTCGGAGGTATGCTCCATTACGGAATTCCGATGTATCGTTTACCAAAAGATGTATTGCATGCCGAAATCGATTTAATTCGCCGGATGGGTGTTGAAATGGAAAACAATACTCGTCTGGGAACGGATATTACCCTGAAATACTTACGAGACAACTATGATGCTATCTATCTGGCTATCGGTGCCTGGAAAACCATGTCGACCCGCGCCCCCGGAGAGGATCTCGAGGGTGTATTTGGAGGGATCCATTTCCTGACGAACTTTGCTATCAACCGTCCGATTCGAACCGGCAATACGATTGCCGTCATCGGTGGTGGTAACACGGCCATGGATGCTGCCCGAACCTCCATCCGACTGGGTGCTAAAAAAGTCTATCTGATCTATCGACGAACACGTGATGAAATGCCGGCGGTCGATGTTGAGGTCGAAGAAGCGGAAGAAGAAGGCATTGAATTCCGTTATCTGTTGAGCCCGGTCGAATATATCGGAGAAGACGGCCGAGTCAAACAGATCAAGTTTCAACGCATGCGGCCGGTACCGGCCCAAAATGGAAAGCGTGCCAATGTTGAGCCGCTGGATGGTGAATTCGAAACGCTTGATGTCGACAGCGTTATTTTGAGTATTGGGCAACAAACCATACCGGATGGTTTGACCGGAGTCAATACCAGTCCCAAAGGCGATATTATCGTCGATCCGACCACGTTTCAAACGAACCTTCCCGGTGTTTTCGCCGGCGGAGATGCAGTTGATATCGGTGAAAAGATAGCCATTCAGGCAATCGCCGATGGAAAAAATGCTGCCAAAGTCATGAACAGTTATTTACTAGGCGATTTGCAGCCCTTGAAAAAGACGTACTTTGTCACTCAACAGGATGTCAAACGGGAAGATCTCGGCCCGGTGACTGATATGCCTAAAGCAGCGATGGAGCACCTTCTACCGGAAACACGTGTCAAAAGCTTTGGTGAAGTCGTGGCTGGATTTACGCCGGAGGAAGCCGAATATGAAGGCAACCGCTGCCTGGAATGCGGCTGCATGGATTATGACGAATGTGATCTGTTCACTCGTTCCAATCAATATCCTGTAAAACCGGAGCGTTTTTTCGGTGATAAAGTCAAGCTGCCACAACGGGATGAACATCCGTCGATCATTTATGACCCCAATAAGTGTATCCTGTGCGGCATGTGTGTCCGCATCTGCGATGAAGTGATGGACAATTCCGCGCTTGGGCTGGTAGACCGGGGATTCGGCACGGCGATGATGCCGGCGATGAAACGTCATTTGAGCGATACGACGTGTATCAGCTGCGGTCAGTGTATCTCAGTCTGTCCGGTCGGTGCTCTACAGGAGAAGCGGCCCATTCACAAACAGGTACCACTCCATCCTGTTGTGACCGAAAGTGCCTGTTTTGGCTGCGGTGTCGGCTGCACTATGACGATCGAGACCAAAGGTGATTTGATTCTCAGGACTCAACCGGTTCAGACCGATCCGGTCAGCGGTGGACTATTATGTCAAAAAGGCAGGTTTAACTTTGAAAGTTATCACCCGAGTGAAAGAATTACACAACCATTGATCCGCAAAGACGGCAAACTCGTTGAGGTATCGTTTGATGAGGCTCTACTATACATTGGACGAAAAGCTCAATCCGGTCAATTGCTTTATGGCTCGGACACATTAGGTATATGCATCAGTGATAGCTATACTAATGAGGAGATCTTCCTGGCGAAAAAGCTGGCCCATGATGTCTTAAAAACCCGACACTTTTTCTCGTTTGGTTATCGGCCGTCCGGGTTGACGGCGACGCTTGGCTGTGATGCATCGACCGTCAGGTTTGCCGAATTGGGACAGACTGAACTTATTTTGGCGGTGGGAGGAGACATTTTTAGCGACTATACGATTGCCGGAATAAAAATAAAACAGGCGGTTGATGGCGGAGCGACTCTGGTGACGGTAAATGATAAAGAGACCAAGCTGAATGACTGGGCCAAACAAAATCACATGGTACAGGATCAAACGGACTTCCTGCGCCAGGTCATCAAAGCGATCATGGAGTATAAGCCACAGGATAAGATCGAGGGTTATTATGCGCTTCAAGATGCTGTAAAGGATGTCGCCATCTCTGAAGAGGCCGCCTCGTTGGCAAGACAGCTGGTCGATGCCAAAAAAGCTATTCTGGTATTCGATAAAGAGAAAACAACTCTGAGCAATCAAATCCTGCTGGCAGATATAGCCTTACTGTCGGGCCATATCGGTTCTCCCCGTAGTGGCATTTTGCAACTGAAATCCAACCTGAATGGTCAGGGGATCTATGACATGGGCTTGGCAGTCGATCATCATGACGAAACTGCCATGATCATGAATGGTGAGATCAAAGGTGTGATATCCTTTGGGGAAGAATTACCTCCGGAAGCAATTGATAAGTTGCTCTTCCTGGCGGTTCAAACCACTCATATGACCGAGACAGCCAAACGGGCTGATGTGATATTGCCGGCTGCCACGATCAGTGAATCAGAAGGCTTTGTCACCAGCAGCGACCGTCGGATCCAACCGCTGAGAGCTGTTGCCAAGCCCCTGCTGGGCATGACTAACTTTGACATGTTCAAGGCGATCATGCACACCTTTGATTCGGGAAATCAAAAGATCACTCAACAGAGCATACTGGAAGATATCAGTGCATTTAATCCCAATTATCGCGGAATTCATCACCACCAAGGTGAAACCATGTACTGGCCCCTAAAGGGCGATGTTCAGTTATTCCGAGATGGTGTTTATCAAACACCCTCGGGGCACGCTCAACTGATCGTGCCGGTCAGAGAATAAAACAATCAACCCCCCGAATCATTTCGGGGGGTTTTCATCGGAATCAGGTGAAGAGTAAATTTTTTGAACAATCACTTGTTTGATTACAGCAGTTTTTCAATCTCCATTGTCAGTTCTTCCGGTCTGATGTTGGGAGCGAAACGTTCCACAACATTGCCCTGTCGGTCGACCAGAAACTTGGTAAAATTCCATTTGATATCTGCGCCGGGACGCTCTTGGCCTATCCCTTTGAGTTTTTCAAGGAACTTCGATGTCTCATCATT
>JAAZLX010000060.1 GCA_012799095.1 Tissierellia bacterium | reverse complement strand
CGCTTTTGCATTCTTTGGTCTGACAAAATTGTGGCAACATCTGCCGGCTGATATGATCGAGTCGGACTGGTTATTGTCTGTGTTATTGCTCTATCTGACAGGAGCCGGTTTTTTGGTACTTCGACTCCGGAGACAGACCGACAGTGTATTCAGGCGTCAGGCTGAGGAATTGAAGCAATTTTATCAGGCCATGGGTGAGACATTGGATAAAATATGTCTGCATTGCCGGACTTGTGCCGGAGACGGGTGTCACATCGGTTATTCCAAGATCCTGGTTTCGCAGGCGATCAAGGGAACGCCCAGTCTCAAACAATTTATCGAACAGGTCGACAGGCAGCCCAAAACATATCGTGGACCTGAGGTCGATCAAGCGCTGGCAGCGACGAATAAAATACTCCAAACAAATCCCCACGATGTGTCATTGTTGGCTTTAAAAAAACAACTCCGCCATATACAGGCGGAGCATTTACCAGAAAGCGAGCAGGTGCTGAAGAACGAGGCTGCCGGTGGTGATGGTCAACCAAAGGACTAAGCCAAGCAAAATCGGCTTGACACCGGTGGTCACCAACTTTTTCAATTTGGTATTCAGTCCGATCCCGGCCATAGCGATCACGATCAAGAATTTGGAAGCGTCTTTTAAGAAAGCCACCCCGGGGAACGAATAACCCAGCAGATCGACCACACTGCTGATAACAGATGCACCCAGAAACAGCAATAAAAACACCGGAATGTGGCGATACCAGGCTTTGGAACTTTCCCCATCTTTCTGTTTGGCCTGGAGCAGACTGATACCGACGGCGATCGGAATGATAAACAATGTTCTGGTCAACTTGACCGTTACGGCGTAGTCTAATGTTGCTGTACCTAAATTATGTAAATTGTCCCAGGCTGAAGCAGCTGCGGTGACGGAAGAAGTATCATTGACAGCTGTGCCGGCAAACAAGCCGAAAGCCTGGCCCGAGGTGGTATCGAATCCAAGCCATCCTCCTAAGACCGGGAATATAACAGCCGCCAGCAGATTGTAGAGAAAAATGACACTGATGCTTTGAGCTACCTGGTCATCATCCGCCCGAAGGATCGGAGCGGTTGCAGCGATGGCTGATCCACCGCAGATCGCACTTCCGACGCCGATCAGTCCGGCGATTTGAGGATCGATCCGCCACAGCTTTTGTAGGAATGACGCCATCAAAAGCGCCAGCGAAATAGTGATGACAATGATCGGGAGCGAGCTCCATCCCGTTTTAAGAATCACTGTCAAATTCAAACCAAATCCCAGAAGTACAATAGCCGCCTGCAAAATCGTGCGCGAACAGAACCGGACTCCTGGCTGATAAGTTTCGGGCAGGGCAATAAAATGACTGATCAGGGCACCGATCACGATCGCACTGACAGGGCCGCCAAACAGCGGATAAAAACGACCTATCTGATGGGCAATCAAGGCAATCACTAAGCAGACCATCAGACCGGGCAACTTTTGTTTCATATTGTTTTCCTTAAATTAAATAATAATTCAATGTGACATCTTGGTTTTGCATGTTAGAATATGATTATAATCTTATAGATAAGTCTAACAGATTATACGGTATCATCTGCTGATAAGCCTGTAAAGGGCTATTGGATAGAACTCATTCAAGGAGGATCGATGTACGAACTATTCGGCTTAAAGTTCATGAAGCAAGCCAATATGAGAGCAGTATTACTTGCGGTTACTCCGATTTTTATTGCTGCTGTTTTCTTTTACGGTTGGCGGGTACTGGCCATGCTTCTGGTCAGCATTCTGGCCGGTTATTTGACGGAGTATATGTTTAAGCGAAAATCGAAAAAACCGATGTCAGAGGCTACCTTGGTTACTGCCAGCCTCTTCACGCTGATCTTACCCTCAAGTACACCTTTCTGGATCGTTGCCGTCGGGATGATCTTCGGCATCTTATTTGGCCGTGAGGTGTTTGGCGGTTTCGGAATGAACGTATTCAACCCGGCACTGGTTGCACGGGCTTTTGTCTACGTTTCTTTTCCGGTACAATTGACGGCTTCCTGGACAACCAATTTGACCAAGTTCCCGGGAGGATTTGTCCGCTGGACGACCGAGGGGATCGATATTATTTCACAGGCAACACCGATGCTGCATTATCAATTTGATCAGACCACTGCATCGATCCAAAATCTGTTGCTGGGTACGGTGGCCGGTTCGATCGGTGAGACATCAAAGATTTTGATTTTACTGGGACTGGCCTATCTGTTATATAAGAAGATGGTCTTCCGGGAAAATCTGATCGGGATGATGGTTGGGTTTATCGGTATCAGCTTTCTGTTCAGTGCACTGGGTGTGGAGGCTAATCCACCGTTGATTCAAGGACTCTTGACAGGTGGTTTCTTATTTGGATGGGCCTTTATGATCACTGATCCGATTTCCTCGACCAGAACCAAGGAGGGCAAGTATATCTACGGCTTTATCGCCGGGGCTATGACAGTCGTCATCCGGGCGTTTGCTATCTTCCCCGGAGGCGTCATGTTTGCCATCCTGCTTGCCAATATGTTTGGTCCGATCATCGATGTCGCGGTGAACGGTTACAAGAAGCGACGAAAGGAGACTGCCAGTGGCCAGGCAAAAGAAGCGTAGCACACTTTATTCAACCGGCTTCATGATCGTCCTGACGGTGATCGTAATATCGCTGTTGGGAGTATTGAATCAGGTCACCAGACCAACGATTCAACAGATCGAAGCCGAACAAGTCATTGCCGGGATATTGAACAGTGCCGGAATCGACTATACTGAGGAAAATATAACACAGGTCTATGACGAGAATATCCGCCTGATTTCACCTGACGGTGCCGATCTGGAAGTCTATGAAATCGTCAAAGACGGTCAAAGAGATGGATATGTCTTCGAATATGTCGGCGGTGCTTTGTGGGGTGAAGTTCAGGGATATATCGGTGTTGACGATGACCTGGAAACGATCCTGGGCGTCGATATCGTCAAAAACTCTGAAACGCCAGGGTTGGGTGGACGGATCACCGAGGATTGGTTCAAAGACCAATTTGCCGGTCTCCCGATCGATGCCACCCGGGATTTCCTGATTTACCGACCGAACGATGGCGGTAATGTCGATGCCATCACCGGTGCAACTCAGACATCGGACGCGATGCGCCGGATCTTCAATCAAGCCATTCGCGAATTTGTTGAAATGATGGAGGGGGTTAACTGATGGCAACACATAAGACCAAAAAAGTGATGTTAACCGGAATCTTGACCGATAACCCGGTAATCCGTCAGATACTTGGTATCTGTTCTGCACTGGCTGTTACCAACCTGATGTTGAACTCATTGATCATGGGGATCGCCCTGACTCTGGTAACCGCCTTTAGTTCGCTGATCATCTCGGCCATTCGGACATGGGTGCCGAAACACATCCGGATGATCGTACAGACATTTATTATCGCTTCACTCGTCATCGTGGTCGATGTTCTTTTGAAAGCCTATTACAACCCGATGAGCCAGATGTTAGGACCTTATGTGGGATTGATCATCACCAACTGTATCATCATGGGCCGGGCAGAAGCGTTTGCTCAGAACAACCCGCCGCTGCTGTCTTTCATGGACGGTCTGGCAAACGGCATCGGTTATACTATTGTGTTATTGATGATCAGCTTCGTCCGTGAATTGCTCGGTTTTGGCTCGGTCTTCGGGATCAATTTGCTCGGAGCCAACTGGACAGCCTGGACCCTGATGATCATGCCTCCGGGTGCGTTCTTTATGCTGGGCATTCTGATCTGGATCAACAATAGTCGAAAAGCTGAAGGAGGTGCTAAATGAGTCCTTTTGTGATTCTGTTCGCCTCAATCTTTACCAACAACATGATCCTGAGCAACTTCCTCGGGATGTGTTCATTCATTGCTGTCAGCAATGAAGTCAAGACCTCGATGAGTCTGGGTCAGGCGGTCACCTTTGTACTGACCATAACGACTGCCCTGAACTGGATCGTCTATCATCAGATACTGGTTCCGCTAGAGCTCGAGATCTACAGTTTTATCGTGTTTATCATCGTCATCGCCGCTTCGGTGCAGCTGATTGAGATGATCATCGATAGATATCTGCCGAACCTGTACTATGCCCTTGGTATATTCCTGCCGCTGATTACCGTTAACTGTGCTATCCTGGGGGTTTCGTTGTTCATGGTGATCCGGGAATATCAATTTATCCAATCGGTTGTCTTTGGGATCGGTTCCGGATTGGGCTGGTTGATGGCAATTACTGTTCTGGCCGGCATTCGGCAACGGATCGCGCGCAATCCGATTCCGGAAGGTCTTAAAGGAGCCGGAATTACGATTATCATTACCGGGCTGATGGCGTTGGCATTTATCGGCATGTCCGGCATTGTCAACATGTCGTAGGAGGACGCATGGACTATTTAGAACTAGCGAAAACCGTCGGCATACTGACCGGTATCTCTGGCGGACTGGCATTGCTGATGAGCATTGCTCAAAACACGATCGGGAATTATGGCGAAAAAGAAATCACCATCAACGGGGAAAAAAAGCTGATCATGGATGGCGGTGACACCCTGTTGGCCGGATTGATCGACAATGAGGTCTTTCTGCCGTCAGCCTGCGGTGGAAAAGGCACCTGTGGCTATTGTAAATGTAAGGTGTTATCAGGTGGTGGACAGCTTTTGGCGACCGAGACCGGACTGGTCACGCCGGAAGAAGCTGCTGAAGGGATCCGTTTATCCTGTCAGCTCAAAGTAAAAGAAGACATTCAGATCGAGATCCCTCAAGAATACCTCGACCTGAAACAATGGGAAACGGTAGCCTATCGGATCGACGATGTCACCCCAACCATCAAACGGGTCTTCTTACGACTTCCCGAAGGGGAAGAAATCAATTTCAAGCCGGGCCAATATGTCCAGATTTTGGCGCCGGAATATCAGGGAAATGACGAAGAAGTCTACCGGGCTTACTCGATCGCTTCATCTCCATCCAAAAAGGATGAGATCGAATTGCTGATCGGATACATTCCGGAAGGCATCGCCACGACCTATGTTCACCAGCATCTGAAAGAAGGTGACACCTTAAATATCATCGGACCGTTTGGCCACTTCTTCTATCAAGATACGGACAAACCGATGATCTTTGTCGGAAGCGGCACCGGAATCGCGCCCAACTTGAGTATTCTTCGGTACATGCAGGAGAATGATATCCAGCGACCCGGAATATTCTTATCGGCCGGGCGTAAAATAGAAGACCTGCCGATGAAGGAAGAAATCGATGCGATCGCAGCTGATCTTCCCAACATCAAAATGATCTGGAGTGTCACCGGAGCGGATCCCGGGACCTGGGATGGGCCGACCGAATGGGTGACGGACGGACTGAAAAAACTGGTCGACGATGCAAAAGACTCAGAAGCATATTTGTGCGGCTCACCCGTCACCATTGAACAAATTGTTGACGTACTGACAGAAAAGGGTATGACTGAAGACGAGATCTTCTATGATAAATTCCAATAAAGAGAGGCAATATGAACAAGAAATTCAAGAAAAATAATCGCACCAGAGCATTTAATCAGTATGATCCAGAAAAACATCCGCTGCCGAAAGTTCAAGAGATAGCGGAAGAATCACAGCGTGAGGTTCCGACACATTTTCCGGGAGAACTGGAAGAACTTGAGCGTCAGGCACGCCGTGAAGGCCGTCAGGTAGAAATTCCTGAAGTGCCGGTGGATCCATCGGTTGAGATTCCTCCGGTCGTACCGGTACCGGATCCGAATGAAGTTCCGACTGATCCGGTCATCACGGAGGTGCCGCTGGAAGAGCCACCGGTAGAAGAAGAGCCGCTGGAATTACCGGTCGAGGAAGAGCTACCGCTGGAAGATCCGGCCCCTGAAGTGCCGGCCATCGAAAACCCCGAGATCGAAACACCGATCGAAGATCCGGTCGATCCCGAGAAAATCCAACAATAATATGAAGGACCCGAGCAATCGGGTCTTTTGTTTTGAACGGTTTGCATTTTACCAGCTCACTGGCTATAATAATACCGTTGCCGGACGCTGAGTCCGGACTCCATTCAACGATAAGCCAGGAGGCTTTTTTGAAATATATATTCCTTGTATTGTTGTGTCTCGGGTTGGTCGGCTGTTCCGGTTCAGTAACCCCGGAGATAACCTCAGAACCTTTGACCACAAATGAAACAGCCAAGCAAGTGAGTGCTCCGATCACTCCCTATCTGAATTTTTTTCAGGAACTGATCGATCGACCGTTGTCGGAAGTGATGAGCCCGCATTTTTATGATTACAAAGAGCTGCCGGATGCCTTCGTCCTGTCGACCGCCCTGGTAGATGTGACGGGAGATGACCGACCGGAAGTTCTGGTGGCATATTCTTCTGATGTCCCGGGAGCTGAAGCTCAAACTTATACTCAACTTTATCGGCTCGAAGATGGTGCCCTGGCGTCGTGGGGGGCGAAGCTTCCCGTTACCGTCAACTTTTACGGTTTGAATCAACTGATCGGCACAACAGAACGGGTCAGCGGAAAGCAGATCGATCGGGCGTATCATCAGTATCAAGTATCTTCTGAAATAACAAAAGTAGGCGAAGGCAGTCTGAGAGTCATCGCTCAAAATCAGAAACCTTCCGACGCGAGAGATTATGATCAATTGATCACGCTGGCCAAAACTATGGCGACCGGTACAGCTGACAGCGATCTCCTGGTGATGGATCAACCGGATAAGCGCCCGCCGTTTCTTTTGTTTAATGACCTGACATATGATCAGGCTCGTTTCAATAATCTGGCCGATAAGTTTGACCTGCGGTATGTCAATTGGCAGCGCCTGAACAGCGAGTTCGTCGCCAATTTGGATAAGCACTACCAAAATGCAATTACACCGGGTCTACCCGAGCCTTTGGCCAAAGAGGAGATCGACCTTGTGATCGCAGCGATCGATCGTGATATGAACTCGGGTGCAGTTCGAAGTTTTTTGATTGGAGATCAGACGTATTACTATCTACCGCAGCTCGATATCCGTGGCATGCAACATTTCCGGTTGATCAAAGCGGTGGTTGATGGAAATGAAGTGTATTACGATTACCATGTTCCGGTGTATATCAAGCAAGATGATAAAGGTCATTATTTGGGTGATACGGTCAAACAAAGCACATTTCTCAGCCTGCAGCAGCGACTGCGCTCGGATGTATCGCGGTTTCTGTTTCGGCGATTCCTGCTGCTCGATAGCTATGATCTGTCGATCCCGTCGACCAATTACGAATTTATGCCGGAAGTAACAGAGTGAAGCGCGGCTTCACTCTTTTTCTTGCTGTCGTATCAGTTGAACAAAATGGTGGATCACTTTGGCTGTCATACCCCAGATGGTTTCACCGTTTATGTCATAAAAATAGGTCTGTGAAGTCAGCGAACGAAACGGGTAGTCCTGAATCGGGAAATTGTCGTCGGGTGTTACATGATGCTTGGTATAGTGGACCCTTGGTTTTGTATTGACAAAGTCGATCAGAGGCACGGTAAATACCCTGGCGACTTCATCCGGATTGCGGGAAAGGTCCCCGTAGGTCAGTCTGGCTACCCAGGGTGATAAGATAATTTCAAATGGTGTAACATAATAATCCAACGGGCCAAGCAATTCGATCTGATCAGGCTCGATCAGGAGCTCTTCGCAGGCCTCACGGACAGCTGCCTCAGAAGGAGTCTCTCCCTGTTCGATCGCTCCTCCGGGGAATGAGATCTCGCCCGGTTGAGTTTTCATGTGATGAGCCCGTTCTTCAAACACGATCGCCGGTCCGCGCTCGGTATCGACCAGTAATATCAAGACTGCCGCCATGAAAATATCGTTGGAAAATGATTGGGAGCGGCCTTGTAAAAAATCAAAATTCATAAGCACCTCAAATAGCTTATACCCGTTTTTGGCAAAAGCTTAGGGTATATATACCTCAAGGAGCAAACAATGGGATATTTCTATGATACGACCGAAACTATTTTAATTGAACAATATGTCAGTGAGTACATGGGACCGATCCGATTGACCATTCCGGAAGAGACTGTTTTTGAGACCCGGATCGACTTGCTGGTGGTAGAGCCGACACCGGAACGACCCTTGCGGACCATCGTGACCTGCGGCATGGGAGCAATCCCCCTGGAATTGCCTCAGTATTTGAGCATCCATCGAATCAATCGTGTCGAACTGGTTCTTCATATGTCGCCTGAATGGGAATTGAGCGGAAGGATGGCATGGCCGGTCCGTCTACTACACTGGCTGAGTCGCCTGCCGCTGGAGAACCAACAGGTGATAGAGGATTTGGCAGTGTTGGATTTCGAACCGTTTTTGCTGCATGACAACCCCTATCGAGGAGTGATCCTTCATTATTGCAATGAGTGTCATCTGTTGAACCCGTATGTTCAGCTGCCACGAAAAGACCGGGTGATTTTTATGGAGGCCATACCGCTTCTGCAACCGGAAATGGACTTCATCAAACAACACTCCGCCGATGAATTTATCCGACGGTCACATCGCTTTTTACCGTTGGGAGCAGATAGCCTGCGCAAGCCATTGACGGAGGTTTTTTAGGTTGTATTTTTGTTATAATATTGGTAGGAGGACTACATGCTGAGACGTTTTGTCAGTTATTACAAACCACATAAGAAATTATTTTTTCTTGATCTCTTGGCGGCCTTTACTGTGTCAGCCATTGATTTGATTTATCCATTATTTACCCAGACGATCATTAATGATCTGATACCGAATGCCGAGATCCGCCGAATGGTGATGATTGCCTTTGTTCTTTTCGGGATGTATTTTATCCGGGCGGGAGCCAATTATTTCATGTTGACTTATGGTCACCTGGTAGGAGGGCGAATCGAATACCGTATGCGACGTGATTTGTTCTCGCATCTGCAGACGCTCGATGTCGGTTTTTTTGATCGCAACAAGACCGGTCAGCTGATGAGTCGGCTGATAAGTGACTTAAATGAAATATCGGAGTTAGCTCACCACGGACCGGAGGATGTGTTTATATCCGCCGTCATGTTGATCGGAAGCTTTGTTATTTTGCTTCGGATCAATGTTCCGCTGACCTTGATCACCTTTGCGCTGGTCAGCCTGCTGCTGTTGGTCACTATGCTGACCCGCAAAAACATGCGTAGTGCCTCACTCAATGTTCGCAAGGTCAATGCAGAAATGAATTCACGGATCGAAAACGCTTTGTCCGGGGTCCGTTTGACAAAAAGTTTCGTCAACGAGGATTTTGAAGAAGAGCAGTTTGATGCTGTCAATACCCACCACCTGAAAAGGAGATATGACTTTTTTAAAGCCATGGGCTGGTTTCATGCCGGCACCAACCTGATCGTCGATGTGATGAGTCTGGTGATCCTGGTCCTCGGAGGCTATTTTGTCTATTTGGGACAGATCAATGTCGGTGAGATGGTGGCCTATATTCTTTATTCGACTTATTTTATCGCTCCGATCCGACGTTTGATCAACTTTACCCAGCAGTTCTTGACCGGGATCACCGGATTTGAACGAATGGTCGAAATTTTAGAGATCCGGCCGGAAATCGATGATCGTCCGGGAGCGGCCGATCTGGCAGAGGTCGAGGGATTGATCGAGTTTGACAAGGTCACATTCCAATACCAGCGGGATGACGAAGATGTGTTGCAAAACTTTTCCCTTCGGATCGAACCGGGTAACTCGGTCGCGCTGGTTGGTCCGTCAGGGGTCGGGAAAACGACGATCAGTCGCCTGATCCCGCGTTTTTATGATGTTGCTTCCGGTGCCGTCAAGATCGACGGCATAGACATCAGAGACCTGACCATCAGCTCGATTCGTAAAAACGTCGGCATGGTCGATCAGGATGTGTTTATGTTCTATGGCACGATCAAGGATAATATTCTGTACGGTCGATTGGATGCCAGTGATCAGGAAGTGATCGAAGCCGCTAAAAAAGCCAATATACACGACTTTATTATGGAACAGCCCAATGGTTATGATACGATCGTCGGCGAACGCGGTGTCCGTTTAAGCGGGGGTCAAAAACAGCGTCTGGCGATTGCCCGGGTGTTTTTGAAGGATCCCAAGATCCTGGTGTTGGATGAAGCTACCAGTTCGCTCGACAATGAAAATGAAAAGATTATTCAGGCTGCCTTGACGGAGCTGGCCAAAGGAAGGACGACATTGACGATCGCTCACCGACTTTCTACCATCGTGTCTGCCGATGAGATCGTGGTATTAGGTGACCAAGGTATCATGGAGCGCGGTTCACACAAACAATTATTAGCCCGGGGTGGCTTGTATGCCAAACTGTACCGGGCACAATTTCAGGATATCCCGGAACAGGACTTATAAGAGGGAGGACAAGATGGCCGAGTATGATCATGAAAAAGTAGAACAGGCGGTACGAATGATCCTGGAAGGGATCGGCGAGGATCCCGACCGGGAGGGCTTGGTCGATACACCGAAACGGGTAGCCCGGATGTATCATGAAGTGTTTGCCGGATTGCACAAGGATCCGGCTGAAAACCTACAAGTCACGTTTGCAGCAGAAGGTCATGATGAGCTGGTCTTGATCAAAGACATCCCGTTCAACAGCTTTTGTGAGCATCACCTGGTACCGTTTTACGGTGTTGCCCATATCGGCTACATCCCCAGTGGTGGTCGAGTCGTCGGTTTGTCTAAACTGGTCCGGACGCTGCAGGATATTGCTGCCCGCCCCCAACTGCAAGAACGGATCACATCGGAGATCGCCCGGACGATCATGCGCGAATTACAACCTCAAGGGGTCATTGTCGTGATCGAGGCCGAGCACATGTGCATGTCGATCCGCGGAGTAAGAAAGCCGGGAGCGATCACGGTCACTTCGGCTGTTCGCGGTTCCTTCCGCAGTGATGAAAAAAGCCGTCTTGAGGCACTGGAGCTGATCCGTTCATGAAAATCATGGGGATCTTAAATGTCACACCCGATTCTTTTTCCGACGGTGCTAAACATCACACGCCACAGCTGGCCTGTCAACACGCCCATCAGATGGTCAGAGAGGGAGCCGATATCATCGATGTCGGGGGAGAATCGACTCGTCCCGGTCACACACCGATCAGTCATCAGGAAGAGATCGAACGGATCGTACCGGTGCTGGAGCACTTGCATGACATGGGTGTACCACTCAGCATTGACACGTATAAATCAGCCGTCGCCCGGGAAGCGATACGGTACGGAGCGAGTATCATCAATGACATCTGGGGATTTCAAGCCGATCCGGAGATGGCAAAACTGGCGGCTGAGCACCAATTGCTCAGTATCCTGATGCACAATCAGTCCACAAAGACCTATCAGGAAGATATTATTCTTTCGATGAAGCGGTTTTTCGATAAAAGCATTGAGTTAGCTCTCTCGGCCGGTTTGAAAGAAAGCTTGATTGTGCTCGATCCCGGGATCGGGTTTGGTAAAACATGGCAGCACAACTGGGAAGTTTTACGGCGTCTGGATGAGGTCGTGGCCTTCGGATTTCCGGTGCTGCTGGGCACTTCGCGCAAAGGGATGTATGGCGGCCTATTGAACAATCAGGTCGATGAGCGGATGGCGGCTACCCTGGCGACCAGTGTCTATGCAATGGAACGGGGGGTAGAGTATTTTCGGGTCCATGATGTCAAGGCACATAATGATGCCCGCAGGGTATGGGAGCGTATTTATGACCAAACTGATCATTCAAGATCTTGAGCTGTACGGTTACCACGGGGTATATGATTTTGAAAAGCAACAGGGCCAGCCATTTTTGATCCAATGTCAGGTGTGTTTAATCGACATGCCCGATATTCGCGATCAACTCGAAGATACCGTCAGTTATGTCGATTGTCTCGATGTCATCCGACAGACTTTTTTACATGATAAGTACGACCTGATCGAGTATGTCGGCCAGGAAATCTGTAAAAACTTATTGGCGCTGGATGAAAGGATCGCACGGGTCGAATTGACCATTCTCAAGACCCGTCCGCCGGTCGATGATACATTGGGTGCATTGGGGGTCCATCTGTGCCGCTCGTCTATTTAAGTCTGGGATCCAATTTGGGCAATAGGTCAGAATATCTAAGGCAGGCACTGGCTCGCATCGATGAGAAATACCATCTGGAAAGGGTCAGCTCGGTATATGAAACTTCCGCCTGGGGCAAGACCGATCAACCCGATTTTCTGAATATGGTGGTCTGCCTTTCGACGGAACAAGGACCGTATGAGCTGCTGGAATGGCTGCAAAAGCTGGAACTGGAGCTCGGTCGGGTGCGGCATGAGCGCTGGGGCGAGCGCACGATTGATATCGACATCTTATTTTATGGTGACCGGACCATCCGTCATCCCGAAGGCGTTCTGACGATTCCCCATCCCCGTTTGTGGGAACGGGCATTTGTACTGGTCCCTCTGCTTGAAATTGCACCGGATATGAAGTTCGGAGGGCGTTATTTGAGATCGGAATTGGACCGACTGGACACCGGGGGCGTAACACTTTATGCAAAGACTACGACTGATCGGTAAAGAGATCTACTATACGCTGGATGATTATGGCCGTAATCGCGGCGGGGTACACAGCGCCCAGATCGCCTTTTATATGATGCTATCGATTTTCCCCCTGCTGACATCATTGGTAGCGCTGCTCAGCCTGTTTAAGATCGATCTGTACAACCTGATGTTGAACAATGCTCAGGTCTTTCCGCTTGAGACCAGCCGCTTTATCATGGAATACATATTGAATGTCAAAACATCGAATAATATTCTGATTTTGATTTATTCATTGATCATGGCGCTGTGGAGTTCATCCAAGGCGATGTATGCCATCCAGTTTGCCCTGGATAAGGTTTCCAATGTCACCGTGCGTAAAAACTATGTCCTGATGAAACTGCTCAGCGTGTTGTACAATTTCTTCTTTGTCATGTTTTTGATTTTGATCATCCTGGCACCATCACTGATCCAGATCGGGATCGATCTGTTTGAACGCTTTCTATGGCCGTTGATGGGATTGCGCCGGATCCTGGTAGCTATTCGCTATCTGGTCCAGATCGTAGTCATGTTCGGCATCATTTGTTTGATTTTTATGCGTCTTCCGACCCGAAAGCGACGATTTAACAAAATATGGGTCGGGGCACTCTTTACCACGGTGGCATGGATCATTGCCAGCCAATTGTTTACATTTTTCATGGCCAATTTCTCCCGGATCAATGCGATCTACGGTGCACTGAATGTGTTTATCCTTCTTAGTCTGTGGTTTAACCTCAATACTACCCTTCTCTTGATCGGGGCTCATCTCAACCGGCGATATCAGTTCCGCAAGGAATTCAGCGGCGGGTTATTTCAGATCCAAAACCTGCCGGACGAGTTATCTGAGGATGATGAAATAGAATAATTATTCATTGAAATAGGGATAAACTGAAGAAATAAGGGTAAGTTTGCCATCAGGAGGATATACATGTCACGTGAATATAAATATGAACTAATGGAAGAAATAAAAAACCGCTGGTCTCCCAGGGCCTTCGATCCCGAGAAACCATTGGCTGAAGAGGATATCTATCCTCTGATCGAAGCGGCCAACCTGGCACCATCGGCGTTTAACTCGCAGCCGCGCCGGTTTATCGTCGCGGCTGACCCCGACAGTCGGCAAAAGGTGTTTGACGCCCTGAATGAGGGCAATCAAAGTTGGACCAAACTGGTGCCGGCTTTTGTGGTGTTTTTAGTCAAGGCGGAAGACGACCAGGGGCGAAGATCGAACTGGGCCGAGTTTGACACCGGGACCAGTTTCGGCCTGTTCACGCTTGAAGCGGTACGCCGGGGAATGCATACCCATGCCATGGCCGGTTTCGATGGGGAGAAGATCAAACAAAACTTCCAGTTGGCCCAGGGTCTTGAGCCGATCACGATAGTGGCAGTCGGTTATTATGGTGATAAGCGCGATCTACCAGAGCGTTATCAGGCGATCGAGCGGCCCAATGCCCGTTTGCCTCTGGAGGAGATGGTCATTTAGCCATAGAAGAGACAGTCAGACTGAGATCTGAAACCGGACCGTTTGTTTTGGGTATAGGCATAACAGACAGGAAAGGAGACAAGAATGAAGAAGATTGCTATTTTGATCGAAGAACTGTTCGATGAACAAGAGTTGATCTATCCTTACTACCGCTTGCTGGAAGACTTTGAAGTCGACCTGGTGGGAGCGGAAAAAGATAAAGAATATACTTCGAAAGCCGGCTTTAAGAAGAAAAGTACGGTTGCTTCCAAGGATGTTTCAGCGGACGATTATGCCGCCGTCTATATCCCGGGCGGTTTTTCACCTGATTATATGCGTCGGACCGAGGCAACAGTCAAACTGGTCACAGATATGTTTAACCAGGGGAAACCGGTGGCGGCCATCTGCCATGCCGGATGGATGCTGGCGTCGAGCTGTGATCTGAGAGGTAAACAGGTCACCTCGACCGGATCGATCAAGGATGACCTGATCCACGCCGGGGCCGACTGGGTCAATCGGGAAGTTGTTGTCAGTGACAATATTATCAGTTCACGCGGTCCGTCGGATATGCCGGCTCTGATGCGAGAACTTCTCAAAATGATCGAAGGCTAATGAAAAACTGACTGATCATGCAATCCGGATATGGGTTGCATTTTTTTTGGCCGAATCATCAACCGGAATTTTTTGTGTTATTATTGAAGAACAAACATGATAGTTCAGGGGAGAGTTATGGCTAAGCTGATCATATTAGGTCCTTTACTCGATGGCCTGGACAGCCAGCGACAGAGCGTCACGGAATCGAAGCAGAAGAAAAAACAGCAAACAATTGTGTTGGATCGATTGCGGATCTTCGCCCGGTGAAAGAACTGGCACAACAGCCAACCCTGATATAATTGCATCCAAATATCCTTCATCCGGGTTTCAGGTTCATCACTCTGAAATTTCTGGGGTTTGGTCGTTGGTTGTTTTAGATGGGTGTAGAACTGCTGAAAACAATAACTGGGCTAGCGCGTTTCAAATTTATGCAAACAATTCATTAGGGCGAGTGTTTATTGGGTGGAACGAGTCTGGTTTGCCTGATAAGGCGTACATATTTTCCCAATATTTCTTTACAGCAGTTAAAACATACCAGACAACGACACGTATTATGTTCGTTTCATTGGGGATCCCAACACTACAGGGAGAAAATGATTGTTTTCAAACAAGCAAAGGAGTAATAGCATGAAAAAAATTATTGTTATGTTTATCCTTTTAGTGTTTTGCGTTGCCTGTACTAATCCTCTATCACAGCCGACCGGGCCTATAGAGGAAAAAGAGGACAACTCTGAACCTGAAACGGTAACTCTTTTTGAAGGTGGAAAAGAGATAAATGAATCGTCAGAAGGAAGTTACAAAAAAACGTTTGATGAAATATATTCTGAACTTCAAAAACTTAAATCAAGTCAACGTCCGGAAAGTCCAAATCAGTACAGATTATCGCTTGGTGATTGATACATTGAGACAATAGAATCCGGCGAGAAAGAAACGTGGACGGTTGTGAGTTTAAGCGAAGATGCGGATAAGAATGAACCGGCAAAATTTGTTGAAAAAGATAGTCCGTTATACAAAAAAATAATGAGCCTGATTGAGGAAATAGAAGCAGGACAATAAGGACATGCGAGAAAGGTCTTCCCTGTCGATTGTTTTCGCAGTAGTTGTTATGCTTTTGATGGATTATTTGATCCGATAATGCCTGTTTTCCGTAAATATATATAAATTCAGTAACTTTTGTTACCGAATTAGAGGAAACTTAAGGGTATAATGATACTATCAATTATTCTTAAACGATAAAGGAGCTGAAATGAAGGTACACCTGAAAAACAATGTATATTGGCT
>JAAZLX010000059.1 GCA_012799095.1 Tissierellia bacterium | reverse complement strand
CGGAATGAAGTTGATGGCCGGCTCCTCATAGGGATGATGCTTTCGTATCAGCTGCTCGACCTGCCTCCGTTTTTCCTGTTGAATGCGAAACTCAATCTTCAACTCCGGTTCGCGGGAGATCTTTCCGACTTCACCGATGGCGGGATCAGCTCCCTCGAGTGGTCGCCAATGACCCATCACCTGGGTGGTGGCAAAGACGAAGTCATACTTCCCCTGCCCCAACAGTTTTTCGGCATTGAGCGCTTCCATCAGTTTCAGGTGATCGGCTTCCGGTATGAAGACTTCCACTTTTACATACTTCATCAGTTCAGGCCTTTCATGCTCAAGCCGACTTGTCCCCGCTCATGATCGATCCGAATGATGCGAACTTTGACGATGTCGGCCACTTTCAGTACATCGGAGGGATGTTTGATGAATCGGTTGGAGATTTCCGACACGTGGACCAAGCCATCGTTTTTGATGCCGATGTCGACAAAGGCACCGAAGTCGACTACGTTTCGGACCGTTCCCGTCAGTTCCATCCCGACCTCGAGGTCTTCGATCGATAATACATCAGACCGAAGAATCGGTTTGGGCATATCTTCTCGCGGGTCGCGTCCCGGCTTCTTCAATTCATTGACAATATCAGTCAGAGTCGGCAGACCGACGTTCAATTCCTTGGCAACTTTTTCCAGATTTAACATATCAAGCGGTTGCCCGATCAGCCGTTCGGCGATCGGATAGCTCTCGGGATGGACACCGGTGTTGTCGAGAGGATTCCTGCTCTCCGGCACTCGTAAGAAACCGGCCGATTGTTCAAACGCCTTCGGTCCCAACCCTTTGACCTTCAGGATCGCTTTCCGGTCAGTGAAAGCACCATGGCTTTCTTTGTGACTGATGATGTTTCGGGCGACGGTTTTAGACAAACCGGAAACATAGGCCAACAGCGCAGGTGACGCCCGGTTGATGTCGACGCCGACCCGGTTCACGCAGTCTTCTACCACGTTTTCCAGCGTCTGCGACAATTGCTTTTGATTGACATCATGTTGGTACTGCCCCACCCCGATGTGTTTGGGTTCGATTTTTACCAATTCTGCCAGTGGGTCCTGCAGTCGTCGGGCAATGCTGATGGCTCCTCGAATGGTGACGTCAAGCTGTGGGAATTCATCCTCTGCCAGCTTGGAAGCCGAGTAGATCGAAGCACCTGATTCATTGGTGATGGTATAAAAGATCTGCTCGGGAGCCATTTCTTCCAGTAATTGAGCTACGACTTGTTCTGTCTCGCGTGAGCCGGTGCCATTTCCAATACTTATCACACTGACACCGTGTTTTTTGATCAACTGTTTCAGCGTTTCTTTCGATTCCCGGATCCGTTGGTGCGGTTTGGTGGGAAAGATGGTGGTCGATTCGAGAAACTCGCCCAACTTGGAGATGACGGCCACTTTACAGCCGGTCCGGTAGCCCGGATCGATGCCCATGATGACATGTCCCGTCAGCGGTGCCTGCATTAAATAAGGTTCCAGGTTGCCGGCAAATACCTTGATACTTTCACTGTCCGCCATTTCCTTTAGGACCGATCGGACTTCCGTTTCGACTGATGGAAACAACAGACGTTTGTAACCATCAAGCACGGCCTCTTCCAGGTAGGGATAGCTGTCATGATTTTTATCGGTGATCATTTGCCGTAGGATTTTATCTGCATTAACATCGTGGTTGGCGGCAAAGTTCAACTTGAGCACGCCTTCTTTTTCGCCCCGAAACAGTGCCAGTATCCGATGGGGCTTCAATAGCCGGACCGGCTCTTCGAAGTCCTGATACATTTCATATGTCCGGTCCTGGGCATTCGGGTCACCCGTAACGACGAGAGTCGTTTTTTGGAACATGTCATGGCGCACGATGTCGCGGTAGGCAGCATCATCTGATACGATCTCGGCGATGATGTCCATCGCCCCCTGCAGTGCATCCTGTGGCGTCAAAACCTCATGTTCTTCCGATAGATATTTTTCCGCCTCTTTCAGGCTGTCTCCCGGCTTGGCTTCCAGGGAGAGCAGATAGTCGGCTAATGGTTCCAGCCCTTTTTCCTTGGCCATGGTAGCCCGGGTCCGTCGCTTCGGACGGAAGGGACGATAAATATCTTCTAACGCCTGCAATGTCTTGGCAGAACGGATCTTTTTGGTCAGTTCTTCGGTCAACTCGCCCAATTCATCGATCAGGCGCTCGATTTCCAACTTACGTTCTTCTAAATTGCGTAAATAGTTGAGTCTGGTTTCCAGATCGCGCAGGATGGTGTCACTTAAATCGCCTGTAACTTCTTTGCGGTAGCGGGCAATAAAAGGGATCGTATTGCCTTCGTCTATCAGAGCGATTGTCTTTTCCACCTGGTCTTTGCGAATCCCCAGTTCTTTGGCCAGCGTATCAATTATTGTCACTTGTCACCTCTTCTTCTGTTTGGGTCTATTTGATTATACCAAACAACAACTCTTGTCTTCGTTGAAAAAAGCGCCGAAGCGCTTTTCTTATTTTGTAGGATAGGTGCTTCTTTTGTCGGGGTCGACTCCGTGTTCGATCAAAAATGACCGGATGCCTTTGGTGGCATCGAGCAGTCCTGAGGCGGAGCGGTCATAGTTGAGCTGATGGATAAACTTCGCCAGATACATGCTCTGATCGACCATGGTGAACCAATCGGCTTTCAATATCTCCTCCGGCACATATGTCAGGTTGGTCGTGTAGACTTGATCAAGGATGCCTTCGTCATAGGCCTTTTGAAACTTGCTCGGGCCTTCGGTGAAGAAGCCAAAGGTGGCTGCCACAAAGATGCTCTTGGCTCCCCGGGCGCGCAGTTCTCGTCCAATATCAAATACCGTTTCCCCTGAATTGATCATATCATCGACGATCAGGACATTGAGACCGTCAACATCACGACCGAGGTATTCATGCTGAACGATCGGGTTTTTACCGCCGACGATTCGGGAATGGTCACGTCGTTTATAGAACAAACCGACGTCCAGACCCAGCACTCCGGCATAGTAGATCGCCCGGTCCATTGCCCCGGTGTCGGGTGAGACGATCAGAAGTTTTTCTTTATCAGACAGGAGCCACAATTGGCTCTCCAAAAATTGCTTTAGGATTTCCAGTGTTGGATAGATGTTTAAAAACGAAACTTGAGGAATGGCATTTTGGATCGTCGGGTCATGGGCATCGAAGGTGACGATCTCATTGACGCCCAACCGCTCAAGATCTTGCAGAGCCATGGCACAATCAAGAGATTCTCTGGCTTTTTTCCGATGTTGCAGCGAGGCATATAATTTGGGCATGATGACTGTCACATGTCTGGCCCGGCCGCTCATGGCAGATAATGCCCGCTTGATATCCTGAAAATGTTCATCCGGTCCACAGGGAACTTCTTGGCCGAACATTTTATAGGTGACAGAATAATTCGATACATCAGCCAGGATATACATATCGCGTCCCCGAGCCGTTTCTGACAGTGTGACTTTGCCTTCACCATTGGAAAACCGGGTGCTGGTGGTTGCCACCAGGTAATTGTCGACCGGGTTACCATCACGATCATAATTGGCGTCTTCGGCTTCCCGGATCTCAAGCAGATGCTGATTTAATAAATTGCCCAGTTCCTTCGCACTTTCTAAAGCTACAAGCCCCAGGTTGCCCCTGGGCCGCATGGTTGATGCCATTGATTTCCTCCCTTTACTGACTGCACTCTGTGGTTTCATTATAACAAAGTCTTATCCTCTTCGTAACCCACTTGCTCGGTTATTAGTGATACGTCACGGAGAAAGTTTCAATTCATGGTAATTATTCCGACAAAAAATATTTATCCTAAACAAATCACCAAGTGTCTTCTTTACAGGATAAACATCATGGTAAGTCCAGCACTCCGGACTTTGAGATTTCAGGTAAAGTACAACTGGCTGAATTGAAACAACAGGGGCGGCGTTCTCCTTGTTGGAGCTTAGCAACAGCCACTGTGATCCGTCGGTTCCGGGTGACCGGATTACGAGTGGAACGAATCCAGCGCAACCATTCCCAACGAGCTTTGACTGTCAGACCGGTCCAAACCTCGATAAGTTGGGCTTCCGTTATTTGGTCTTTGATATCCCGGGGAATATCAGGTTCGATCCATTCCTGGGTGATTGAAAATTCAAACTTGACAGACTGATTCACCTTGATATTTCCTTTCACCAGATCATCACTGAGCAATAAAAAGTGACTGCCCCGGCCGTTGGGCTCCAGGGGAGCAGTCAGAGCAACTCCATCCAATTTACCTTTGATCATGACCGGTCCCCGGGACGGAAATTCCCGGCTGATTTCTGTCGGTATAGGCAGGACAAAATGTTGATTGATTTCACTTGGTATGAGGTCAATAGTATATGTCATTGTCTCCTCCCGGTAAGACAAGTCTCTCGATTAGTTATACCCCGGGAGACTTTGCTGTCCCGCTAAAAATAAAAAAGAGACTTGACCGCGGGGGAGGCGATCAAGTCTCAAGTTACTATCTAGGACATTTTCTGTTTTATTACGTTTACTACTTCATCGATTGCGACGTCTTCGGAATCGTGTCGAATTTCTTTCAACTCAACCAGACCCTTGGCCGCTTTATTACCGATCGTGACTCGGAGGTAAGCACCGACCAGCTCCATATCGTTGAATTTTACGCCAGCGCGTTCATCCCGGTCATCCAGTACAACATCATAGCCCAGGGCTTTGACTTCCTGATAAAGCTTCTCACCTAGTGCCACCTGGTTTTCGTCTTTCATGTTGATGACGACAATGGCTACCTGGATCGGGGCAATATTTTTCGGCCACAGGATGGCATTTTCTTCATTGTTTTGTTCCACGATCGCTGCCATGCAGCGGGCAGGTCCAATACCGTAGGAACCCATCATACAGGGGACACGTTTGCCATCTTTGTCGGTATAGTAAAGATTCATGGCGATGGAATATTTATCTCCCAGCTTGAAGGTATTACCGACTTCGATACCGTGCTTGAACACGACCGGTCCGGCGCCGTTTTCACACATGTCGCCTTCAACGATCAGTCGGATATCAGCTATCTTGTCATACTTCATATCTTCGATATTGGCGTTCTTAAAGTGATGATCGGTTTCGTTTGCACCAACAATCACATTGTGTAACAACGGGATCTCCTGGTCAATGATGGTAGGACAGGGAAGATCGATCGGGCCGGCAAAGCCGACAGACGCTCCGGAAATTTCCTCGACTACATGAGCCGGCGCCATTTCGATCTCAAGTCCGCCAACCAATTTTAAGACTTTATTTTCATTGACTTCGTGGTCACCCCGGACACACAGACAATAAGGCTCGCCATCGATCAAATAGATCAGTGACTTGACAAATTTATGGGCCGGTGCACCGATAAAGTTACTGACATCTTCAATTGTTCCTGCATCAGGTGTATAGATCTTTTCCATCGGCAGTTTTTCTTCGGTCGATTCTTCGGAACTCGGGACACAGTTGGCAATTTCAATGTTTTGGGCATAATCCGAGTCTTCCTGCAAGACCAGAATGTCTTCACCGATCGGAGACAGGGCCTGGAATTCTTCACTCAACTGACCGCCCATGACACCCGAATCCGCCTTGACGATAACATAATTCAGTCCCATGCGATCAAAGATCCGTTTGTAGGCATCAAACTGCTTTTGATAAGCCAGGTCCAACCCGGCCTGATCTTTATCAAAGGTATAGGAGTCCTTCATGACAAACTCGCGGGTCCGAATCAACCCGTAGCGGGGACGCGGTTCATCGCGGAATTTTGTCTGCATCTGATAGAGCACGATCGGCAGGTCTTTGTAGCTTTTGATATACATCCCGCCGGCATCGGCAAACAGTTCTTCGTGAGTCGGTCCTAAGACCATCGGTCGCCAGTTGCGATCGCGTAAAGAGAACATGCTGTCGCCAAATGCTTCACGACGTCCGCTATCAATATAGACTTCTTCCGGCATCATATGAGGCATGTGAACCTCTAATGCTCCTGTCGCAGCCATTTCTTCGTGAACAATGTTTTCCAGTTTTCTCAGCGTTTTCAGACCTAATGGCAACATCACATAGTGTCCACTGGAACTCTTTCTGATGTAGCCGGCGCGAACCAGCAGATTGCCGCTGTCAGATTCTTCGTCATTGACGTGTTCGCGAATCGTAAAAAAGTAATTGTCCTTTAAGCGCATGTTTTCCTCCTAAAAAAATAAAAAGGCTTTCGTAAGGGACGAAAGCCGTGGTACCACCCAAATTTGATTCCTAAGAATCCTTAAAGCGTTAACGCCGCCTACGGACAGGTTCACTGCCAGTTCCAAAGCCGGTTCGATGGGAATCACCGGTGGTCGTCTCAGTCTGTGACCACTTCCTGTCGGTTATCTTACATCTACTGATCTTCTTCATTACTATTAGTTATATACCGCATATTCTATAATAACGCTCAGTGGTAGTCAAGCAAAGGAAAAAAGATTTATCAGTTTTTGCTTAACGAAATACATCCATTTGCTCGATCCGATCAAACGCTTCTGTCAACACCTCGACATCGCATGTCAGGGCGATACGTAGATAGCCTTCCCCGGCAACGCCAAAGCCTGATCCCGGTTGGACCAGTACATGGGCCTGATCAAGCATCATTTCCCAAACCTCTTCCGATGTCAGACCGGTTTGACGGATATCGACAAACAGGTAGAAGGTGCCTTCCGGCTTGTAGGTGTCCATATTCTTCATCTGCTTGATTCTATGATAGGCATAGTCAGCCCGCTTTTTATACTCCACTGCCAATTCAGACCAGATAGCATGTCTTTTTTGCAGAGCATAGATGCCCGCCCTTTGGGCCATGGCATTAACGGTAAAATTGACCGCCTCATTGACATTCCTGAGGGTCTTGATGATCTCCCGATCAGCTACCACGTATCCCAGACGAAAGCCTGTCATCAGGAAGTCTTTGGAAAAACTGTAGATCGTGATGATCCTGGGATTGGTACTGTCGTAGCAGTGGATCGGGGTCGTGCGATCGGTAAAGTTTAAGGCGGAATAGATATCATCGGCGATGATCAGGAAATCATGCTGATCTGCCAGTGCAATAAACTGTTTAATACTGGATTCATGATAGACTCTTCCCGTCGGATTATTTGGTGTGTTGACAATGACAGCCTTTGTCTTTAGTGTGATCAATTGTTCCAAGTCTGTTACATTCAGCTCAAAATCATTGTCTTTGTCGGTGGGATATATTACCATCTTTCCCCTACCCAGTTGGATCTGGGGCTCGTAATAGGTGTAAAATGGTGCGATCACGATCACTTCATCACCTTCATCAAGGACTGATTCCATCAACAAAAACATAGCGTGGGTACCACCGGAGGTGATCATGATGTTATCTTTGTCAAATAGGCAGTTATGGTCTTCCTGATATGCTCGGCAAATCGCTGTCCGCAGCTCACCGTCTCCCTGAAATTCAGTATATTTTGTATGACCGGCCAGAGCATCGGCATACATTTGCTCAATGATCTCTCTGTCGCAGGCCATATCGGGATCGCCCACACTCAGGTCGATCACATCATCATATCGGCGCGACATCTCATCGGTCTTACTCAGCGGTGGTAGTGTGACATTCCGGTGTCTTCTAGCTATATATTGTCGTTTCACCATAGGGCTCCTTGGCAGTCAAAATTTTTTATCGTTGTTGCATTCAATCCTTACAAAGTGTTGAAATTGTCCCGCGATGTTTATTCTCTAGCAACGATACTCATTATAGTGCAAGGTAGTGTCAAGAATCTTGTGTAAAGTCCAACCCGTTCTATCTAGTGTTAACTGAT
>JAAZLX010000058.1 GCA_012799095.1 Tissierellia bacterium | reverse complement strand
AGCTTGGTGGTGTTTCTTCGCACCAAGATCAACCCGACATGGCTTATCGGAGCAGCCGCCTTATTTGGTGTTGTCCGGGCCTTGATGTTTTAAACCTTTACACAAGATTATGTTTCACTAGACTCGAAAAGGGATCCTATGAATGGATCCCTTCGTCTGTCAGTCTAACTATCGCTTTGCTATAGGATTGCCTGATCTGCCCGACGAAACGTTGCAAAGCGGAGTCTTTCCTTGTCAACAATCGCTCGTTCATATTTACCAAACCCGATCTGTCCAATCCCATCAAAGCATTTAACATCAAGCAAAATCTTGGTGCCTTTGATCTCCTCCACCCTCAATTCCGTTCGGACAGGCCGACCATCCATTACCAGGGTGGGTTTTTCATGGGTAAAATCTATTTTGGTTCCAATGGTAATGTATGGATCCGGCAGAAGTGGATCAAGCATTCGTGAAGCGGCTTCAATGATCACCTCAATGATTTGAGGTGTTGCCAATAGATATTCTAAATCCTGTGATACCGGGCTTCGTGAAAAGAGCAGCTCCTTTTCATAGTGGGATACCATTCCCAGATGAATGTTATGTTCGACCATGCTCAACCTCCAAAACTGATTTCCTTGTTTATGTCTGTTGTTCTTTACATACCCTGTTTTAGCGTTTCATCATAGGTCGATCATTCTTATAATAAAAAAACCTGGAGTTAATACTCCAGGCATTCGACTTCTTCCCATTCCACCCGCTTATCTTTCAGCAGCTGGATCGTTTTTTCCTGATCATCAGGTAAGCCTTTCCACGCCATTCCACAACCGGTCGACATAAAATGCGGCACCGGGATCAGTTTGCCATCGATCTGATACAGCTTGGCGATCTGTTCCATCGCCATGGCATCAGCTGTGGTGGGAAAACTGATAATCAGGCTGTGGGTCTTCTGTCTCATTTGATCACAATCTGAATATCGAAATCCTGCGGTGTCACTTCCACCTGATGACCATGATCCTGACAATAGTTCTCGATATTAGTCTTGGTATGCATTTCACTGACCATGACCTCAATTTCTTCGCCGGGATGCTTTTTCAATGCATCGGCTACCATCATCAAAGGTTCCGGACAACTCAGTCCGCGGGCATCCAATTTAATCATACTTCACCTTCTTTTTTGACTTCCAGAGTGCTACAGCAAACAAAATAACAATACAAACGATGGTGGCGATCTTACCGTTCAATCCCGGTCCACCGGCAGCTTCAGCCGTTTGAGCGCCGCTGGCCAAAGATGCTCTGTGAGCCAGTCCTGCACCCAGCAGCATACCAACAAAAGTGATCGCTGAGTCGGTATTTCCCTGGCCCATCAGGATCAGCTGACGTAGAGGACATCCACCCAGCAGGACAGCTGCGAAACCGACAATGTATAGGCCCAGGATATTCCACAGATGCTGAGCATGAGCGATCGGGTTACCATTCATTTTGAATTCAAATTGACCGGTCGCGACATTGTACACCAGCAGGGTTAGGAAGAAACCGAACACGATGCTGAACAGATTGAAGTTTTTCAGCAGGAAAATATCGCGGAACATACCACCAAAACACATTCTGGTCTTTTGGGCGATGGCACCGAAGATCAGCCCGCCGGCCAGAGAGATCAGCAGGGGAGCATGCATCGAGCCCGGTCCGGCTTCACTGGCAAAAAATACACTGGTGAATCCGGCAATGATCAAACCGACCAGCAGCAGAAGCGGTACAACATAGCCGCCGGCTTCCGGTTGTTTGTGGGATCGACCGAGTGTGAATCCTCGTTTAAGAAAGAACGCTCCGGTACCAACCCCTCCGACAAAACCGATCAGACCGATCCAGGCCGGGATATCTCCAGAAGCCATCCGGATGACCATCCGGGTAGGACAGCCCAAAAAAACCAGAGCGCCAATGATCATGATCATCCCAAGAAAAAAACGAATTATCGGAGACGATCCCCCGACCACCTTGAATTCCTTGTTAATGATGGCTAAGATCATTGCACCGAGTACGATACCGACAATTTCCGGGCGAAAATACTGTACCACAGCCGCCTTATGTATTCCGACACTGCCTGCGATATCACGAATAAAGCAGGCAATACAGATTGCCATGTTCTTGGGGTTTCCAAAGTGAGCCAGCATGACTGCCGCCAAACCGGATGCGATCCCCCAGACAAGCAACTTCTTCTTGTTGTCCGTCAAGCTCATAAAAATAACTCCTTAGATGATTATATTTCGCAAAGCGCCGATCGCTTTGTCGATTTCCTGTTCGGTATTAAAATAGGAAAAACTGAAGCGTAACATGCCTTGTTCCACCGTGCCGAACGCTTCGTGATGAAGCGGAGCACAGTGACCACCGGTTCGGATCAGTATCCCTTCGTCGCTCAAATAACCGCCGATCAGCGCACTGTCTTCGCCTTCAACATTGAGAGCAACAATACCAACGCTCGGAGGACCGACCCCATAAAGGATGACCGGTAAATCGTCCAACCCTTCCAGGAATCGTGTTCTCAGTTGCAGTTCTTTGGCGTGGATCCGGTCTATTCCGGTGGCAAGAATAAATTCCAATCCGGCTTTGAGCCCTGCCAGACCATGGATATTGAGTGTCCCCGCCTCCAGCCTTGTCGGCATCTGCCCGGGATGTTCTTTATCAAACGTGGCGATACCGCTTCCTCCGACCTTGAGAGGTCTGATATCGAGACCTTGTTTGACGATCAAACCGCCCGTTCCCTGGGAACCAAACAAGCCCTTGTGACCGGTAAAAGCCAGAGCAGAGATCTTCATGTCCGCCATCCGGATCGGTAAAACGCCGGCGCTTTGTGAGGCATCGACAAAGAATTCGATCCCATGCCGCTCACACCACTCGCCCCAGTCTGACAGATCATTGATCACCCCCGTCAAATTGGCGGCATGGGTGATGATCAAACAGGTGGTGTTGTGTTTGATCAATTGATCTCTATTGGCCTTATCAAGTGTTCCGTCCGGCATTAAGCCTATGTAATCGATATCACAGCCGATCCGATAAAGCGGTCGCAGGACCGAATTGTGCTCCATCACAGTAGTGATAACATGGTCCTGTGGGTCGACAAAACCCTGTATCAACAGATTGAGAGATTCGGTCGAGCCGCTGGAAAAAGCTACCTGTTTCGGTGATGACTGGAACATTTCGGCGACAATTTGCCGTGTGCCGTATACAATTCGTTCGGCCGCTAATGACATCTGATTGATTCCGCGGGCGGCATTGCCCACTTGACCAAATGAATCATATACCGCTCGCGCTACCGAGGGCGGCTTTAAAAAACTGGTTGCAGCATTGTCTAAATAGATCATATTGCCTCCACAATTAGATTATCAGTTTCTTAACACAATTTGTGATCGAAATAATTAATGAAATCTATCGAAAAAATGCATCCAGTGCGATGACCTTCGCCACTAAAAAATCCCTTCACCATTTGATGAAGGGATTGAGTTCTAGTTTTGATAGACTGACTGGATCAATTCTTTGTTCCGCTGTTTCAGGGGACCGGTCAATTCGATCCGGTGAGCGATGTTCTTTTTGCTTTTGTTGACATGCTTATACAACACCAACTGATGACCGTCAAAATCGATCTTCGGATAATCCGACTTGCGAAATGGTCTGTCTTTCATTACGAAACCATCCGGCAAGCGATACACCGGAGATAAATATAGCTTTAAGACAACAGCGGCAACAAACCCTCCCAACGCCAGAGTCGGATTGTAGCCGGTCTGTTTTAGGATAAAGATCGATATCAGTTGGGAAGCTGCTATCATTAGAAACAATGCGGACATCTCGATCAATCCGATGAAAATCGCTTTCTTATCTTTAATCGCAAGATAGATAAAAAAGGTATATACCGCCAACCCTATTAAAATATATAAAAATGTTTCCATTATTTTACCTGTGTTATTTTTTCGATGACTGATTTTGCCAGTCTGCCCCGCAGAGTGAGTTTATGCTCTTTGTCTTGTGTGGTGATCAGATATTGATTCTTTTTCAGTTGTTTGACTTCGATCGGTTCCCGCAGAAAAACATCTTCACCTGCCAACAGCCCAATACCGCTATCCGTTTCAACCAATTGAGGAACGTAGGTTGCCAGATAAAACATGATCCCAAGAACGATCACCGGAATGCTGATACTGGTCAACATCATGGGCAGTGAGGTGGTCAGAGGACAGACACCTTGTGGCACCATCAGACCCCAGATGGCTTGAGTGATCAAATAGACTGCTCCCAGCAACAGGCTGATACGGGCCACAACGGTCAGTGCCATTGCAAGTGACCGGCTTTTGACAAACCAAGCGATTCCCCAGGCGACAATCAACAGTGGAATCAGGATCTGCCAGGTCATTTGCCGGCCTTATTCTGGCGCACCCGGGCACGAAGCTTACGAACGATCTCTTTTCGCACCTTGTCATTGTTTAAATGAATGCTTCTCGGTGGTCGCCCCACCTGCTCGACTTCAATTCGGCTTCCATTGACCTGCACTCCTGAGAGCCGGGTCAGGTCAAGCGGATTTTTGACCGAGGTCAGTATCAAAGCATTATCATCTTTTTCAAAGTATAACGGACGTTTGGAGTAGTAGCCTTCAGTCTTCATGGCGATAAAAATAACAATAACAAATAAACCGACCAGCTCCCAAATAACAGAAATATCGGGCATGAAGTTCAGTTTGATGAACTGATATACTGTCAGCAAAGCTGCCATGACCAACATCAAAAATGATGTTCTGATGAAGGTGTGCTTGGTAGCTTCGGCACTACCGACCTTTTGTCCCTGACGCCAGGATTGAAACAGAATAAATACTTCGTACAGCAGTACAAGTATCGATATGGTTATAAAGTATTGTTGCATGTGATCTCCTAAGTTCAGTTGCTCTTCCTAGTATACACTAAAGTTTCTTCCTTTATCTTGTGGATTCGACCGGGTATTGAGTAAATGGGACTCAAATAAGGTATAATTTAGCTAGTGGGAGGACATTATGGATTTTGGAATTTATGCCCTAGTCAATTTGATCATCTTTCTGATTGCCCTGCTATTTCACTTCCGGGTGAAAGAGCGCGGTAATATCAACATGCTTGAAAAATTTGATGAGTATCAAAAAAGACAACAGCACTCAGCAGATCAAATTCAAGATTACTTTGAACCGGACAAGTATCAGGAAAATCTTCGCCGTGGCCAACCCGTCCCTCAAACAAACAGCTATGTCGATATCTTTTCCAACCAAAGCCAATCTACCCGATCCTCAACAGCAAATTCAAATGCTCCGCAGACCGGTAAAAAGAAGCCCGGTCGAAATCCCGCCCTGGAACAGGCTTTTCGTGAGCTTCAATCAGAATTTCAGCAAAAACGCACCAGACGTTAAAAGTTGACCGGTTAGCCCAGGCTAGCCGGTTTTTTATTAGACATATTCAATGATATGTTCCAACTCAGCCACTTTGGCGATCGTATAATGGATCGAACAATATGTAGCTGCCAGATCACACGATTGCTCAAAAGCTTTTTTATCCTTTTCCGGTACATCATAAGCCGTAATGGCTAATTTCCCCCACTCGAGTGTCGTCGGAGGTTCGGTTCGTTTCTCACCGGTAACGACGATATCCACTTTGGGTGTTTCCAGTCGCCGTTTGGTCATGATCGACATCAGTGTGGCATGAAAACAAGACGACAGGGAACCGAGGAATAGATCATAGGGATAGAACGCATCCTCCTTGGAACCCAATGCTACTCTAGCTCTGCCATTGTCCAAATACGATCCTTCACGGGAAAAATGTGTTTTCACTTCTAACATAAATCGACCTCTTTCTTATTTGATTAATTTATCCAAAATTTCTTTTAATGCCATATCTTCCATCTTATAAAACGTAAAATAACGGATGACTCGGTTATCACCGGCGCGTAAGCGATCACTCCCTCGATAATCAGATTTGAATCGCAGGTTGAACTCGCCCCGCATAATCAAAATGAAATCATCTTCATAGGCTGATTCGATCGAGATGATTTCGGCTGATTCAACATACGACAAAAAGTTTTCTTGATAATACTCAGCATGAAGCTCAAACTGCTCCAATACTTCGAGTTGTTTGTCAAGATCCTGCTGATCGAGCGAAATAATGTAATCTTCTACTTTGCCATAGGCAATCTCGTGATAGTCCGGGGTGCATCCGGTTAAGATACATAGTATAATAAACACCAGAACGAGTTTCTTCATTGTATCCTCATTTAAAAATTATACCCGTTTAACGATCGATAATATCTTGAAGGAGGTTTCATGACCAAAACAGTGATCCTATCCGGCGCGGCCGGCGGAGGACTTAACAGTATCCAGGATTTCCTGGAACAGTCTTTCCATAAGAAAGGCTACTATTTTTACTCCTATCGTAACTATATGTCACGAGTGCGTGGGGGCTTTAATTACATGATCATCACCCTGAGTGACCAGCCCTTGAAAACTTGCGAACCCAAAGGCGACTATGTCGTTTCATTGGATGATCAGGTCTATGATCATCTCGATGAATTATTAAAGCCGGGTGGTCAAATTCTTGTGATGGATAGTGATCACAAAACAGACGCTCAGGACATCATGGTCGTGCAATTTCCTAAAGAAGAGGTCGATCAGGTGTTTGCTCACCCCAATGCTTCGGGGATGGTCGCACTCGGTTACCTGGCTAAGGTTTTCGGCTTGGACGAAGCTGATGTGGATGCGATCGAAATGCCGTGGTCCGAGAAAGTGAACGCTTCCAACCTGGCGGCCGTCAAATACGGTTTTGTTCGGGCTGAAAAAGAAATCGAACCGCCCTTACGTGCTGACATGGGATATCAAATGGATGGCAACCAGGCGATCGCCTTGGGTGCATTAGCCGGAGGGCTTAATTTTTATTGTGCCTACCCGATGTCTCCCGCTACCGGAATTTTACAATATATCACCAACAATGAAAAGGCAATGCACGTCTTTACCGAACAGGCGGAAGACGAAATTGCAGCCGCCGTCAGCATTACCGGTGCTGCTGCTGCCGGTGCCCGTGCCATGACTGCCACAAGCGGCGGGGGATTTGCCCTGATGACAGAAGGCATCGGTTTGGCTGCCATTGCCGAAACACCGGTGGTGATAGCCAATGTGATGCGTCCCGGACCGGCGACAGGCCTGCCGACCCGAACCGACCAGGGTGATTTCTATCAGGCCCTTGGGGCAGCCCAGGGAGAATTCCCTAAAATCATCTTAGCCCCGGACAGCGTATCGGATTGCCTCTACACATCGAATCGGGCGATGGACCTGGCCCACCGCTTCCGGCTGCCGGTCATTCTGTTAAGTGATCAGTACCTGGCAAACTCTTCGACGGAATTACCCGGTGTCGATTATGACCAACTGGTAAACAATAGTTATCTTGCTCCCAAAGGCAGCGATTATACCATCTATGATAAGGATGTCTTAGAGGGCAATGCCAAATATGCCGGCTATGATGAATCCCTTTTGTTGTATGACTCACATATCCATCTGGAAGATGGCTTCTACTCGGAGAGTGCTGAAGTCACCAACCGCTATAAACAAAGGGTATTGGACAAGCTTGCTTTGATTGCCAATACACTGAAACCGCCCACATATTATGGTGCTGATGACCCCGATGTTCTACTTGTCAGCTGGGGTTCAAACCGCCCAATCTTAGAGGATGCGATCGACCGGTGGGATAAATCAAAGCTTGGTCTGCTCCACTTCACCGATCTTTATCCGCTCAATCCACAACACCTTGCCCCGTACTTCGGCAAAGCCAAGACCGTGGTCAATGTCGAAATGAACGGTTTTAATCAGTTTGGTAAGTATCTCAGAGGACAGACCGGCTGGAATTTTGATCATTCCATCAACCGATATGACGGCCGTCCGCTGAATGTTGACTATGTGATCGAGCGACTGGAGGAAATCCATGAATCCCTTTAAAAAAGATGTTAAGAACGCCTGGTGTCCCGGCTGTGGTAACTTTGCCATTCTGAACGCCCTGCAGGCAGCTCTGCATGACGAAGGTATTGCACCTCATGAAACGATGATCGTTTCAGGTATCGGACAAGCTGCCAAATTACCCCACTATATCTCAGCCAACGGCTATAACGGCTTACATGGTAGATCCCTGCCGGCTGCGCTGGGTGTTCATGCGGCCAATCCCAAGTTAAAATTGATCGTTACCAGCGGTGATGGCGATACGTACGGCGAGGGTGGTAACCACTTTATCCATCACGTCCGCCGCAATATCAATATGCTCCATCTGGTCCATGATAATCAGGTCTATGGACTGACCAAAGGTCAAGGTTCTCCCACCACAGCCATGGGTCAGGTAACGACCCTGCAAAAGGACGGCATGAAAAGCATGCCGATCAACCCGGTCCTGTTGGCACTGTCTCTCGGTGCAACTTTTGTCGCCCGGGCATATTCGCAAAACATTGACCAATTGAAAGATCTGATCAAGGCCGGACTCAATCATAAAGGCTATGCCATGATCGATATTTTCCAACCTTGCGTATCATTCAACAAGGTCAACACCTACCAGTGGTATTCGGCTAATACCAAGCCGTTGCCCGATGACTATGACCCCTCCAACCTGGCTCTGGCAATCGAATACGCTCAAAAAGAAGCCCCTGACCTGCCGTTGGGCATCCTTTATCAAGTCGAGAAACCTCATTTCATGGAACGCCAGACCCATCTCGAAAAACCGATCATCGAATACGAAAGAAAACCGCAAGATATCCAACACTTGCTCGAAAACCACCGTTGAAAAAGGAGGTGATATTGATCAAGCAGATCCTGTCGATTATTGGAATGATGATTGTACTCCCCTTTTACTGCCTCTATATCATAGCCCGGGGTATGGCACGTCTATTGGGCGGCAACAGCAAACACACATACCAAAAACCCAAGGAACACATCAAGGAATTTTCGATTGACCAACTTGAAAAGTATGACGCCATCCTGGATGACGACGAATAAGGTTTCCCGACACACCGACCCACTCAATTGAGCGGGTCGGTTTTTATTACCTATTGATGCCTGATCATTTGACGGAATCGACCGGGGTATCAAAAAAACCATCACAGGCGAATCGTTCCGGCATAGACATAGCCCGATTTGACTGGAGGCTCGTCCAATAACTGATAGGAGAACTGTTGATGGGTCAGATAAAGATGACACAGGGCGATCCCCATATCGATCCAGAGCCACCGACTGGTGCCCCACGGGCGGTAATAGCCACCCTTTTGACCGAATAGGTGTATTACCTCTCCGTCGTGTTCAAAGTACCAGGACTGGCGATTGGTGGCTGATGGTGCTACTCTGGCGGCTTCCAGACGACCGTCGACCCGGTCGCTGATTTCTGAGAGGGTCTTGCGCTGAAACCTTCCCTTGGCCCGGTGCGGCATACCCTTGGCTTTACCAAAAGCCAACGCCAGATTGTAATCCAAGGTAGGATCTAATTTTCTTTTCAGCTTAGCTATTCCCAGCCAACAACTTCCCAGACCGATACTCTGCAAATACAGATCGAGCTGTTGATAACGAAACCCCGACTCGATCAATCCCCTCCAACCTGTCTCGGAAAACAGGCAGGCGTAATGAGGTGCTGTCCAGGGCATCAGATTGATGACATCCGACTTGTCCGTTAGGATCGCCTGAGTTTTGATCGACTCATCAAGTCGATGGATGTTTGGGATAAAGTCTTCGATCTCAGCTAATTTGTCCCGGCTCAATTCTTCCCCTAGAAAGGCCCGGGTCGATTTCCGAATAAAGATGGTGTCTTTTAAATCCATTCCTTCCCCTATAGGTAGCACTAATCTGAATGTTTCAACAGGTAATCAAAATACGATTCAAACGGTACAGCAATAACAAACAGCAGCCATGTCAGTGCCCACCAGCCGGTAAGAAAACTGACCAGGAAATAGACCACGGTGACGATGATCCAGTAGTTTCCCCGTAGGATCTTGCGCTGAGCTTTCTTTTTTTCCTTCTGTCTTTTCTGCTCATCCAGACTGATCTCATCGGCACTGATCTCGGCCATACCCAGTTCTTGACGAAGCTCCTCAATGTTACCAAATTCACTGATCACCTGACCCAGAGCTTCATGCTGGGACAGCCCCTGATCAATCAGTGCCTGATACTTGTCTTCCATCAACTCAGTCAGTTGTGATTTGACGCGAAGCGTTGCCTCATTATCCGGCCAGGTCTGAAACATCGTATCAATATAATTGCGAATGGTTTCCATACATCCTACCTGATAAACCTTTCTATTATGTCCTGGATCAATGCCCACTCCCGGCATTTGGTCTCATAATACTCGCGGCCGGAAGTGTTGATGCGATAGTAGGTTCGCCTTTTACCCGACGAATCATCCCGGTAACTTTCAACATAGCCAGATTGTTCTAGACGGCTTAAAGCTGAGTAAAGGGTGGTCTCTTTCAAGGCATATTTTTCCTGAGCTCGCTGCCTGATCCTGCGAGACAACTCATAAGCATAGGATGGTTCATCAAACAAAAAATACAGGATCATGGTATCCACATACCCCCTGATTACATCGCTTGAAATCATCTCCACCTCTACTCTGTCTAACGTACTATGTCTGTCGTAGTATATTCCAATTACAATATAACTAGTATCTTTACGATTGTCAATAACATGTAACAAAAAACAGCCGGTTTCTGTTGAAACCGGCTGAGGCTTTAGGTTAGGTGTAGCTCTACCGGACAATGGTCGCTACCCATGACCTCATCCATGATCAGTGCATCCTTTAAGCGGTTTTTCATATCAGGTGAAGTCAGAAAATAATCAATCCTCCACCCGGCATTGCGGTCTCTCGCCCGGGTGATCGGGCTCCACCAGGTGTATCTTTCGGTGGCATCGGGATAGAAATGACGGAAGGTATCGATAAAGCCGGTGCCGAGAAGCTCACTCAATTTGCTCCGTTCTTCATCGGTAAAGCCGGCGGAACGACGATTGCTGTCGGGGTTTTTCAAGTCGATCTCTGTGTGGGCGACATTTAAGTCACCGCAGATGATGACCCCCTTGGTCTCGTTCAGTTTCAGCACATAATCACGCAGCAGATCTTCAAATTCCATCCGTTCGTCCAGTCGCTCAAGCTTGGATTTTGAATTCGGTGTGTAGATATTGACCAGGTAGAAATCTTCAAACTCGGTCGTCAAAACACGACCTTCGCTGTCAAATCTTGGATCTCCCATGGTATTGCTGACCGACAGAGGCTTTTGTTTCGTCATCGTCAAGGTGCCGGAATATCCTTTTCGTTCGGCACTGTTCCAAAAGACATGATAATCACCAAAGTGATGATCGATCACCTGTTCCTCATGGCTTTTGATCTCCTGCAGACAAATAATATCAGCATCTGAATCATCCAAAAACTGCCAGGCGCCTTTGCGGATGATCGCTCTTAACCCATTTACGTTCCAACTGATCAATCTCATGCTATTTCCTCATATAAGTGTGAGTAAGTTGCCAACAACTCGCTTCGGTTAGCGTCATCCAACAGACCATAAGCTAACTCAGCCAGGTTATCATCGCAGCTGATGGTCAAGACCCGATCTGCCGCTTGCTTGACCCCCGGCATGGCATTGGCTACCGCCAATCCCAACCCGCTGTCGCGCAGCATCTCAACATCATTGAAGCTGTCACCAAACGACATCACCTGGTCCATCGTCATGCCGAGTTTCTCGGTCAGAATGCCCAGGGCATAGCCTTTGTGGATCCCTTTGGGCGGCACTTCCATAAAATACGGCTTGGCCAGGATCGGATTGATGTCAGCAAAAGAACTCAGGCTGGTATGAAATGCAGCCATCTTGACCGGCTCACCCATAATGATCAGCTTGTGGATCGCTTTATCGGCGATCGCGTTATCAACATTGGATTCGATGGTGATCGGCAGCTTGGTCACTTTCTCATCACGCCGGATAAATGGGCTATCATAGAAGCCGACAATATGTGGACCGTGATAAAAGTGGGGATGAACGCCGTATTGAAAAGCTTGTTTTACTACCTGGCGCACCAGTTTTTCCTGTAAAAAAACTTCATAGAAGATGTCGCCCTGAGCATTGACATTCTCACAGCCGTTATTACTGATCAAATAATCAACTACCCCTTGGCCGACCTGTGCGGCAATCGGGATCATTGCTTCCAGGGGACGCCCGGAGGCAAATACCAGAACATGATCCTGTGAAATTGCCTGCAACCATTTGATATGCTTGTCTGCCAGCACATGATCGGAGTTGAGCAAGGTATAATCCAGATCGAAGCTGACCAATTGGATGGATCTTATCATATGGTAACCACTTTATCAGCTTCGGTCATATGATGGACCATCTCTTCCATACCCGAGATACGTCCCTCAGCCACTTGATGTCTGATGCCAAGCTTATCAACACATGTACCGCAGGCAATCATATCTACCCCGGCTTGATGGAGAGCATGGATCGCTTCCAACTGACCACCTTCACGGGTCAGCAGCTTGACGCCTGTATTATAAAATAAAATCGCTTCCGGCTTGTTCGGATTGGCCCAGAGCTTTTTCCAAAAAGCATTCATAATGGTAGCACCGAGCTCATCATCGCCCCGCCCCATAACTTCCGAATTAATGATATAAACCGTTTTCACATTGCCTCCTATTCTTCGATCCGACGAAAACCTTCCCCGAATACTTCGTGTTCAAAATGAGTGCTGACCAATGCATCCGGGTCAACCGATTTAATATAACTGCGAATATTGATGTATTCACGTTTTGACGTAATGGTGTGGATCACCCGCTTGGGAGATTGCTGAAAACCACCCTCAGCAACATAAAGCGTTGTCCCGCGACTGATTTCATCAATAATGTATTGATTGATCTGCTGCCAGTGTTCGGTGATGATGGTAATATAGATCCGCGTATTAAAACCGGTAATGACATAGTCGATCACAAAACCATTCAGGATGACACCGATCAAGGCATACAGTCCCAGTCTGAGACCGAAGACGCCGATTGCACCCAGGACAATAAAAAAATCCACCACCAGGAGTGCTTTACCGATGTCAAGACTGGTTCTCTTCGATAAAATCTTGGCCAGAATATCCGTCCCGCCGGTTGATGAATTCTGATAAAACACCATACCCATCCCGATGGCCGGGATCAATGTTCCAAACACCAGATTCAATAAGATATCATCTACCAATGGTTGGTCCATCGGATAGATCCTTTCCAGCAGTCCGATCATGGCAGAAATCATCAAGGAGCTATACACAGTGTAACCGCCGAATTCGGGGCCGATGATCAAGAATGCCAGCACAAACAGCACAATGTTTCCTATCAGCATGACAAGACCGATCGACACTTGGTCAAAAACGGCGTTGATCAGCAGCGCGAAACCGGATAGTCCCCCACTGGCCAGATTGGCCGGAAAAAGAAAGAAGTGCAGACCAAAACTCATGATGAGCAATCCGAATGTAATGATCAAAAAACGTTTCCATTGCATGATTAATCACTATCCGTTCTTTTTTTAGACTCAAATGAAGCTACGACTCTCCCGTTAAACGGTCCACTGACAATCGCCTGTTGACCCACTCTGGTATACAGGCCGGCAAACTGAGCGCGGTAGACAAATACACCGATCACCTGACCATATCGAGTTACTTCGTCATCATCGAAATTGATCATATCGGCATGTCCCATGTCAGAGTATGACTGGATGATGGTCCGCCCGCGGTCCGAATTTTTCAACTCTTCCTCCCAGGTGTCCCGGGAAACCATTCTTCCGGCAACCACTCCTAGCGATGCATAAGAGTCGATCGGTTTCAATATCCATTTGTCTTTGTCTTTGAAGCGTTGCTCGTCCCTGTTCTGTTCGGTCAACTCGATCGTATAGGGAATCGCTTTTTTGATAAACCTGACTTCATCTTGGGAAAACATCGGCCAGAATTCCTGCCGGTGAAGCACCGCAAACAACACCTTATTATGGATCACCTGCGTCCGGATCGGTCCGACCCACATTGTTTTACCATGTTTTAAGGCTTCGATCAATTGGGGCAATTCATCATAGTGCTTCATCAGGTCGGCTGTCACCAGTCGGCGATACACGACATCGATCTTCTGATCGTCATAGTAGAGATAGCCGTCATCTCGATATTCCAGCTCATTTGGCTGGGCGATAAACGTCGGCATACCGGCCTTTTCAAACTCTTTTTGGAACCGGATAAACTCCAGGTTTTCTTGTTGAAAATAATCCACAATAGCAACTGTCGGCAATTCATCGAGGTATTGTTCCTGATAAATATCGATTATGGCGTCCACCCACTGGCCGACCAGATCGAAGGATTTTAAATCATACTGTTTGCCGAAATCACGATAAGCCATGGTATCTTTAAACAGACGGACTAATTCTTTATCCTCGACCATTGCGCTCGAACCATCGGTATTGAGTTCGACAAACTTAAAGTTGTCACAGTCTTCAAAGAAGAAATCAAACCGGGCCATGGGAAAGACTTCCGGAATGACCGGTTCAAGCATGATCAATTCTTCCAGCTCAGGCGAAAAACCAAACACCTTGCGATATTGTCCATCCGCCACGTAGCGATCGATCACCTTGCGAAAGATAGCCGACGACATATTGACGATTTCCCGCAGACAATCGACATGATCGTCAGGGAAAAACCGTGGCATGTACAATGTCGGGACCACCTCTCCGTGGTAGATCGCTTCGGAAGTTTTCAACTTTTCGACCATTTGATAATAATCAGCTTTATACTGATCATAATGGGACTGGATCATTGCCAAATAGTCTTTGTCGACTTGTCGTTGCTTCATAAACGGACCTCGTTTCGCCGGATCGCCTCTTCCAGTGATACGGTAGGCGGATAGCGGAAGTTTTCACTTCGTTCCACCTTTCCTTTCATCACTTCCAGCAGCGGCCTCTCCTCAGGAGTCAGGCCCTCAAGGCCCCATTGATATAGTAATTTTGTGACATCCTTGGCACTGCGGCCGTAGATGGTTGATTGATATCCATGTTCGATCAAATCACGTTTGATGGCTTCATGAGCTGTTTGATCGATATCACGAAAACGATCATGCAACTTGTTCATATCGGGATGGTACATAATACCCTTGATCAACGCGACCGCGGCCAGATTGTAGGGATATGGTACACTGTCGATCATTCGAATTTCTAGATAACCCTTTGCTCTGACGTCAAAGAAAGCCATCGACAGGAAATGCTCCCATAGATCGACGGTCACCGGATAACGGATTAAATCTTTGGTTTTTTTGTGTCCGGTGGAAATTGTCTTTTGATCATTGGTCAGGACCACCGGTTCAAAATTTAAAATGTGTTTGGTGTACTTTTCAAATCCAAAATCAGGCTCCAACCCACCGCGAACTGTATTTGAACGCTGATCATCGGTATTGTTCCAAATGGTCGTACGGAACAAATTTTCTGTCAAGTATTGATTATGGACATAACTGACCGAATCAAACATCAGTGCCAGATAGGGGCCGATCCTGGTGGCAAATTGCAGTTTTTCCACGAAGTCCTGTTCAGAAAAATAATCTACCGCCATCTGTGAGGCTGCTGAAGCCCGCATCATGTAATAGCCCATTGTCCCGGTCTTAGAAAAATGTTGATTCATATAATGATATCTTTTTTTATCGATCAATTCGATGTCATCGGGACGAGTGATCGGTTGAAAGCCGACACCGACCAGCTTTTTGCCGTGTTTGTGAATGATTGGTAGAACGTGTTCCAAAAACGTTCGATAACATTTTTCCAGATGATTGACCGTCGGCAGAGGACGAATCGAAATCTCGAACTGTGAACCAGGTTCGAGACTGATCCACATGCATTCGTGGCGTAAGCCTAAAAAAACCCCTTCAACCGTCTCCATTTGCCAATCATCATTGACCAAATCGTCCATGATTGCAGCCACTTCCTCGGACTTGACCCAGCTGTTGTCCTGATTTAAAATCAAATGTTCAAATTCAGCTCCGATCAATGGTGGTTTGTTTTGTTGTGCTTTCCATTGAAAATATTCACTTGGGCGTTGAAATGTCTTTATCTCTTCATTCATAACGATCTCCTATTTATCTTCTATACCCTATCTGTCAGCCCTTGACTTGATCCAGTGAACAAAAAATATATTCGAAGTCTTGTATTTTAAAGTGTTTTCTGCCTCCTGATCCGGTCTGCGGCTGCTGCAGTGTAAAGCATGCTTGATGTCTTTGGAAAAGGTAGACAATATATCAGGCAATTCTTCCGCCGTGATTTCACACATCTGACAATTTTGGTCGTCTGTTTGTTGCTCTGCGTTTACATCATATTCATTATCGGAAACGATCATTCCGGCCAGTATACTTCCACCCGGCTTTACCACCCGCCGGGCTTCCTTTATCAGCCTGTCACCATCTGCTGTTTCTTGATAGGCAAAAGCCACAATCGCGGCATCAAAATAATCATCCGGAAAATCCAACTCAGGAAGTTCCATTTGTTGATAAATACCACTATCATCTTTTGTCCGAGCCAAAGAAACCAAATGATGGTTGCAATCGATGCCAACCACACGGGCACCGGCTTCCATCAGTCGACGGCTGAATGCCCCGCTGCCACAGGCGATGTCGATCACCAGATCTCCCGGTTCAGGTCGATATAAAGACCACGCACACTCGAATTTTATTTGGTCTATTGTCGGTTGCCAGTTAGCCTCACTACAAGACCGCATTGTGTCGTTATCCAAGCTGCTCATATAACCTCCCCATGAAAAGATAGCCGCCACTTGGACGACATGATCTTGTCCCTTACATCTTATCACGGAAACCACCGCAATTGCAGTGGCCTACCTGTTGATTTTATGCTGTAACAGCTTTATAATTCATTAACTATGAACAAAAAATCACTTGTGCAATCGCAGAGAAACACATTCCCTGTTTTCCTTGCACCACCTTGGCTTCTTTGTTATAATTATCTGTAGTGTATTTATATATCTACCTAGGAGGAAACATGAGTCGCTATAAATTAGAAGCGAAAATCCGTGAGAAAACCGGAAAAAGCGGCGCGATGCGTCGAGAAAATAGAATCCCGGCAGTCGTTTACGGACCCAATATTGAAAGTCAAGCTATTGAAATCCCGTTGAATGAAGTACAAAAATTCATGCGCCATCAAGGAACCGGATCAACCCTGGACCTAGTGGTTGGAGACGAAACTCATCTGGCATTGTTTAAAAATGTTCAGGTACATCCTGTGACACAATTGGCCATGCATTTGGATTTTCAAGCCCTGAGCGCAACGGAAAAAGTCCGTGTAACAATTCCTGTTTTCATTCATGTCAGCGAACATTTGCGTGGCATGATGGTACAAGAGCTGTTAAATGAGATCGAAATTATTGCCCTGCCTGGTGACCTGGAGTCATCCATTTCCATTCATGTTGATGAAGGTGAGATCGGTGATGTCCTGACTGTCGGCGAACTCGATATCGCAAAGAACGAGAAGATCGAGATCTTAACGGATTTGGAAGCTCCCGTCTACAATATCGTCGAACTGCGTGATTTCTCTGAGGAAGAAGAGGAAGAAGCGGTTGAAGGTGAAGAAGGCGAAGTCAGCGAAGAAGCTGAAACTGAAGAAGAATCTGAATAATACCATTGATAAGAGCAAATCAACGATTTGCTCTTTTTTTATGGACAGAAACAAGCTCCACCGTTTGGCGGAGCTTGTTTCTATTGGGAGAACTTACCTACACGATCCAATTTTAGCAAAAAGTTTAGTTAGGTTTGAAAATATACGAATATAACATAAATCATCGATTTGATTTATGACAATAAAAAAACGACTCAAATGAATGAGTCGTTTCCACTGGTGTTTATTTCTCGATCATATTCCTTGCAACCAATTCAGTTACAGCACAGCTGGCGACATCGTCAGCATAACGGCCCGGCCCAAACCCGGCATCAAACCCGATTTCTTTGGCCAGTTCATTGCTGATCCTGGCTCCTCCGGCAATCAACAACATCTTGTGACGCAGATTGGCTGCTTCAAGCAGCTCGACCAGTTCTGTCATATTGGCAACGTGAACATCCTTTTGAGTGACGGTCTGTGACACCATCAATACATCGGCTTTGAGCTCAATGGCAGCTTCGATAAACTCCTGATTCGTCACCTGTGATCCCAGATTGTAGGCATCGATCATATCGTAACGCTCTAGCCCATAGTGACCGGCATAACCCTTCATGTTCATGATGGCATCGATGCCGACCGTATGAGCATCCGTTCCGGTCGATGCTCCGATGATAACTATCTTGCGTCCGATTCGACTGCGGATATAATCATCAGTCTCATCCATCGTCATGACTTCATT
>JAAZLX010000057.1 GCA_012799095.1 Tissierellia bacterium | reverse complement strand
GTATAATAAAAATAAAAAGGTAGTGTATGCAACGATATAGTGCGGGGCAGGTAGAGCATAAATTACGTAAGTCCTTTCGTAAAAAACTCTGGACCCCATTCATAAAAGCAATTAAAGATTATCAGTTGATCGAAGATGGCGATCGGATCGCCGTTGCGATCAGTGGTGGGAAAGACAGTTTTATCCTGGCCAAGTTGTTCCAGGAACTCTACCGTCACGGCAATCGAAACTTTCAAGTCGAGTATATTGTGATGGATCCGGGGTATCATCCGAACCATCGGAATCAACTCGAACAGACCGCAAACGATTTGAGCGTTCCGATCCAGGTGTTTGATGCACCCGTGTTTCGTGTCAGTCAATCGATGACCGATAAACCATGTTATCTATGCGCCCGCATGCGACGGGGGCACCTTTACGCCCATGCCAGAGAGTTAGGGTGCAACAAGATCGCCCTGGGACATCACTATGATGATGTCATTGAGACTGTGCTGATGAATGTGTTGTCAGGCGGAAACTTTATGACGATGATGCCGAAACTGCACTCGACCAACTTCAAGGGGATGGAATTGATTCGTCCATTATATTATATACGAGAAAATGATATCATTCGTTTTTCCCGTGCGATTGGGTATGATTTTCTAAATTGCGCCTGTGTGGTAGCCGATGGAAAGATCGATTCCAACCGACAACGGGTCAAACAGCTGATAGGCGATTTAAAAACTGAATTCCCACAAATCGAGGATTCAATATTTGCCGCTACCAAAAACGTCCACCTGGGAGCAATCCTGGGGACGATCGTCAATGGAGAAAAGCATTCGTTTTTAGACCAGTATAAGAAGGAGTAAATTATGGATATCTACACCAAAACCGGAGACAAAGGTACAACGAAGTTATTTACGGACCAGGAAGTTTCAAAAGATCATATCCGGGTGGAAGCATATGGAACGATCGATGAACTGGGAAGCTTTATTGGTTGGGCCAAACATTCGACTGATGATGAAATCAAACAATTCCTGGAAAAGATACAGAACCAACTTTTTGTCGTCGGGGGACATCTGGCAAGTGAAGGCTTTGATTATCCGTTTCAGATCGTTGAACAGGATATTATTGAGCTAGAAAAGATGATCGACAAACTGAAAGTTCGACCTGAATTTCCACCATTGGAGCATTTTATCATACCCGGTTCAACAGAAATTGCCGGACGTTTTCATATAGCCCGGACAGTTTGTCGGCGAGCCGAAAGACGAATGATCACCTTATCCAAAAACTATGAATTTGATCCTCTTAACATCAAATACGTCAATCGCTTGAGCGATGTATTGTATACCATCGCCCGATTATACGAAACAGAAGTAAAATACGTCGAATGGGATTAGACAAAACAAGCTTCTGATTTGTATCTCATTTAGAGGGGGTGAATACTATGAAAAAACCAATCATCATCGGACTGATAATCGTCCTGTTCCTGGGAGCTGTGTTTACCCTGGGGTATTTGAATCGATACAATCCATCATCGATGGGGAAAAGTGCAGCTGGTTCGCCTGAATATTCTCGCGATGTTGCTGCAGAAGAGTCGATAGCACCTCAGGCAGAACCTTATCCAACAGATTCTATTGTGGAACAAGGAGAGGCAGACCGCACGGGTGAAAAAATCATTCGTGATGTCCGTTATGAGATCCGCTCCAAGACCTTTGAAGTGGATCTGGAATTTCTCACCCGATTGCCCGATCAATTCGGCGGCAAGGTGGAAACGGTCGATCAGGGGACAAATTACTACGGATCAGACGAGCAACGCTATTACAATGTCACGTATCGTATACCGACCGATCGATTAGACGATTTTCTGACTGAACTTGAAAAAGACCGACCCATCTTTCACAAGTACTACAATCAATATACTGTGACCGATACGTATAATCAAACCGAAGCCCGTTTGAATACCTTGATCGCAACTGAAGAACGTTATTTGAGTCTACTGGAAAAGGCCGAATCGATTGAAGATATTATCGCTGTTGAGCAGGCACTGACCAATGTTCAAAGTGAAATCGAATGGTTGACGATCACCAAAGATCGCTTCGACAAAGACATCGATTATACCGCTGTCAGAGTGAGCCTGGTCGAAGTACTGGCTAGTGAAAGCCTTACCGGTCAGTCAAACTTTTGGGATGAGATCAAAGATGCTTTTGTCACCGGAATGGCCAGTTTCTTTGCCGGACTGCGTAATTTGATCCTGTTCTTCCTGAAGATTTGGCCGTTATTGATACTGATCGCTGCCGGAATCGTATTCTTTCTGGTGCGCTATCGACGTCACAAAACCAAAGAGTAGGGTATAATAGAACTGCCGCAAGGCAGTTTTTTTAATAGACCAGAAGGAGATTTCATGAAGCAACTGATGATCATCGATGGCAACAGCATTCTAAACAGAGCTTTCTATGCGCTGCCGCCATTAACCACCAAAGAAGGAACCCCTACCAATGCCATCCATGGCTTTTTAGCTATGTTGATCCAAGTCGTGCGAGAAAAATCTCCCGACTTTTTGGTAGTGACTTTTGATACCAAAGGCGGTAATTTTCGGCATGCCATGTATGCTGAATACAAGGGGACCCGTAAAGGTATGCCTGATGAGTTGGCGGTTCAGTTGCCGATTTTAAAACAGATCCTGGATGATCTTGGTGTGTTTCGGATGGAGCTTTCGGGTTTTGAAGCAGATGATTTGATTGGAACGCTTTGTCGCATTAGTACAGATGAGAAGCTCCTGACCACTGTTATCAGTGGTGATAAAGATATGCTCCAACTGGTCGATGATGATACTGTGGTCGGCATTACACGACGTGGCACCAAGGATGTTCAATATTTCAACCAACAGACCGTCAAACAGGAAATGGGGATTTGGCCGGATCAGGTGGTCGATTACAAAGGGATAAGAGGAGATACTTCCGACAATATTCCCGGCATTCCCGGCATCGGCGATGTCGGGGCAACTAAACTTTTGAACCAGTATCCTCATCTGGAGGATATCTATGACAGTATTGAAAAAATCACCGGTAAAATGCAGCAGCGATTGATCGAGCATAAAGAAAGCGCTATGTTGAGTCGTGAACTGGCCAAGATCGATACCAATGTCCCACTGGACAGCAAGTTATCAGATTATCTGTTTCGTGATTTCGCTGGAGAAAAAGCGCAACCCAATTTATCAAAGTATGAGCTGCGTTCCATTGCCAACCTGCTTCAGGTTGAGATGACTGAAACAACTGAGAATGCCTCAGAAGAGATCGATGTAAGTTTAAGCGACCGGGAATTGGCGGCTGTGATACTAACGTCACAAACTGACGTTCGATTTGCTGTTTTAGCAGATGAAGCTTTCATTATATCTCAAGATGAGTTCAAACAACTGCTGCAACAACGACCGAAATTGATCGCATTCAACCTTCAGCAGTGGTTTACGATCTTTGAGGATTTAGGAATCGATTGGCCGAAGGAAGCTGACGATGTCATGCTGGAGAATTATTTGCTTTATCCTGATAGAGACAGCGAAAATATGTTGAGCATTCTGGGAATCAGTGCCTTGCCGCAGACCGATCAGGAATGGCTTGTGGTGCCGAAGTTATTAGCCGGCAAACATCGTCAACTTCAAACTGAACTGAAAGAAAAAGGTTTGATCTCGCTATATGAGGAGATTGAACTTCCACTGGTACCGATCCTGGCCGATATGACAAAGACCGGCTTCAAAGTTGATCGGGAAATTCTGAAAAGTTTAGATGAAGATATATCGTTAAACCTAAAGCGACGAGAAGAAAATATCCACCGATTGGCCGGCTCCAAGTTTAATATCAATTCTCCCAAACAACTGGGAGAAGTCCTATTTGATCAACTCGGGCTGCCTGTGATCAAAAAGACAAAGACCGGTTATTCGACCAACCGTGATGTGCTGCAAAAATTATATGATCGTCATCCCATCATTGAAGAAATCCTGGATTATCGCATGTTGGCAAAGCTCAAAGGAACTTATATTGACGGTTTGGATAAAGTAATTACAGATAATGGAAGAATCCATACCACCTTTCGTCAAACGATTGCCGTGACCGGAAGATTATCATCGACCGATCCCAACCTACAGAACATCCCAATTCGATTAGAGGAGGGGAGACGAATCCGAAAAATGTTCACGGCCAGTGATGACGATCACATCCTGTTGGCAGCAGACTACAATCAAATCGAGCTGAGAGTTCTGGCTCACATCTCGGGCGATGAACATCTGATCGAAGCTTATCAAAATGACAATGATATCCACCGGT